>CAYRNG010000185.1:0-11165 GCA_964425395.1 uncultured Candidatus Kuenenia sp.
GCACAAGGTCATGGTGATCGGCCACCAGAAGGGCAAGACGCTCGCCGAACGGCAGGCCTGCCACTTCGGCTGCGCTCATCCGGAGGGCTACCGCAAGGCGATGGGCAAAATGCGGCTGGCGGCCAAGTATGGCCTGCCGGTGATCTGCCTGATCGACACGCCGGGCGCCTATCCCGGGGTGGGAGCGGAGGAGCGGGGCCAGGCCCAGGTGATCGCCGAGAGCATGTTTCTGATGGCCTCGCTGCCGGTGCCGATCGTGTGCGTGGTGATCGGGGAGGGGGGCTCGGGCGGTGCCCTGGGGATCGGCGTGGGCGACCGGGTGGCGATGCTGGAGCACGCCTACTACAGCGTGATCAGCCCCGAAGGCTGTGCCGGGATCCTCTGGAAGAGCGTCGAGTTCAAGGCCGACGCGGCCCGGGCGCTGCGGTTCCGGTCCCGCGATCTCGAGGAGTTCGGCGTGGTGGATGCGGTGATCGAGGAGCCGGCCGGCGGGGCCCATCGGCATCCCCAGCAGATGGCGATGCGGCTCAAGACCTACCTCGTGCGGACGCTCCGCGAGCTGGTGGGCCAGACCCGCGACGCCCTCGTGGCGGCCCGCTACGAGAAGTTTCGCCGGATGGGGAGGTTCCTCGAGGAAGGCCAGCCGGCCTGAGCCGCTGCCGGGGCAAATTTCTCAGCCGCGACGGGCGCTCTTGCTATCGACGGCCGAAAGCCACTCCAAGCCGCAGGGCGATTCGCCGCAGGCGAGCGTCGCGGGTCCACAGTTCGTGGCCCTGGCTGACGGCCGCCCAGAGGATGTGCGCGTCGATGAGCCCGATTCCTCCGCCGTGGAGCCGCCGGTCCTCGATGAACATGAGAATAACGTTGTGCTCGGCCTGGCCCGTCCGCGGCAGGGCATCGAGGAGCTCGAGGATCACGCGCCGGCGTGCCAGGGAGCCGCAGGCGAGTTCACCGATCACGAACGGATGACACACGACCTCGCCCGCCTCGAGGAGCATGGCCAGGTGGCGATCGCCGCGCCGCAGGTGGTCGATCCAGATCGATGTATCGACGAGGATCATCGAGGCGGCCACTCACCCAGGCCGGCGCCGAGGGGCCGCCTTGGCCCTGCGATCGGAGCCACCCAGAGCGGCGAGCTTTTTGGCTGCTTCCCTGGCGATCAGAGCCTCGAGGCCCAGGCGGACGAGTTCGGTCTTCTTGCTGACGCCGGTGAGACGGGCGGCGGTCGAAAGCGATTTCTCGTCGATGTTCAAGGTGGTTCGCATGCATCATTTTTCTCAAAATCATATGCATTCGTCAAGTCGGATCAGAACGCCTCCATAGGCCGCCTGACACCGAAATGCCCCAAGGCGTCAAATTGCCCAAATTTGGTGGCTGGCACCTTTTCCTCTGCCCGGCGAGCCGCAGGCGGTCGACGATACGACCATCGACGCTCTCATCAGCGATGATCCTCACGCTGTCTGCCGTGGCGCTGGATAGACGGTGTCGGCCCGCAACGCACCAGCGGCAAACTGGAGGGCGGCCGAAATGGCCTCGGGCGTGAGGGCTGGATGGCCGGCGATCAGTTCGTCCACCGAAGTCCCGGCCGCCAACTCCTCCAAAATGAGTTCGACAGTGATGCGGGTGCCGGTGACCACGGGCTTGCCCATCATCACGTTCGGATCGGAAACGATCTGTGGATCCATCATGAAAACTCCTCCTCAACGATTATCCAGGGAAGCCGCGGCAGGACCAAGTCGCCGGGAGAACGCACCATTCGCCGCGAAACCGCCCCGCTCCCCAACGTCCGATAATGTCTCTTATGTCCGGAACCTACCCCCTGGAAACCGCTGGAAAATGCGGTTTCTTCGCACGCCGACGATCTGGTTGGACTGGCTCACCGGATCGGGAGCGGCGTCTGAGCACCGATGGGAAACTCCGCCGGTGGCGGGCTGGCCGGTGGCGGCCCCCACCCGGCCGGGGCCGGCGGCTGCGCGTGCGGCGGGTGGGTCGCCGGATGCCCCGGCGGCAGCGGCTGCCAGGCGGCGGGCTGTCCACCGGCCGGCTGGGCCTGCCAGACAGCCCCCCCCTGCTCCGCGCCGGTCCAGGCTGCCGCCGAGCGAACACCATCCCACACGGCCTCGAAGGCTGACGGCCCGCCCGCCGGCGGCGCGGCGGCGGCGGCCGCCGGCCTGCGGAGCTCGTCCTCGAACCGCTGCACGAAGGGCCGCACCGTCTCGACCACATCCGGCGGCAGGTACTGGTCGGCCCGCACGATCAGCTCGGCCACCAGCCGCCCGCTCTTGCTGCTTACGATCTGGTCGCGGTAGCCGGGGGCGAGCGTGACCGTGAAGAAGGTGATCACGATGCACAACAGCACCCCTTTGGCCAGCCCCAAGAGCAGCCCGAGCTGGTGGTCAAAGGCCGAGAGCTGGACCGTCCGCACGAGCCCCGAGACGGCGCTGAACACGAGCCAGACGGCCAGCGAAGTGGCCACATACAGGGCGAGCATCGCCAGCAGCCGGTTCCAAGGGCCCTGACTGCCGAAGAACGGGGCCAGCGGGCCGCCAAACCGGAGAGCCACGAAGCCGCTGGCCGCGATGCCGGCGATCCAGGCCAACTGCCAGAGGATTCCCTTGAAGTAGCCGAGCACCGCCGCGGCCGCGAGGATGCCGAGCATCACCAGGTCGTAGCCTTCGATCGCCATCGGGGGGAATTTCTCCGGGAGTTTGCCGGGCGGGAGTGTAGAAGGCGGCCCACCCGTCACGAAGGCCAGCTCAGCAAAAAAACCCCAGCCGAAAGAAATCCCCCATCCATCCCGAAATGCCCATTTCCTCTGGGCGTCCCTGACGCACCTGCCCAAGTGGCGAATCTGGAGCGACCCGACCGTTCCGGCAGTGCAGGGGAGCGGGGCGTTTCCCGACTGACGCTTTCCGCTTGGCGTGACGATATGAGAGGTGAGTCTGTCCGGTCGGAGGCCCGCGCCTCCGCATCGAGCAGGCCGTCGGTGGCGGCAGGGTCGGAAGGGAATCCGGCCTGCGCGGCACCGCGCCAGGGACCCGCTTCGCCGTGCCCGGTTTCCGCGTGCACATCACCGGTTCGTCGATCGTGGGCGCCGGCTACGGTCTGGCCGCCTGGCAGGTCGGCGATATGCACCCCACGACCTGCGCGCTCGGCGCGGGGCTGTGCGCCGTGGCCGGGATGATGCCCGACCTCGACAGCGGCCCAGGCATCCCGCTGCGGGAGTGCGTGGCCTTCGCCGCGGCCGTCGTCCCGTTCATGATGATCCACCGCTTCCAGCAGCTGGGCATGCCGCTGGAGGCGATCATCCTTTCCGGGGCGGCCATTTACCTGGCGATCCGGTTCGGCCTGGCCTGGCTGCTCAAGAGCTACTCCACCCATCGCGGCATGTTCCACAGCCTGCCGGCCGCGGCGATCGCCGGCCAGGTGGCCTTTCTGGCCTTCGCCGCCGAGGAGCCGCTCCGCCGCTATTTCGTCTCGAGCGCGGTCGTGCTCGGCTTCCTCACCCACCTCGTGCTCGACGAGATCTGGAGCGTGAAGATGGGGATGTTCGGGCCCAAGTTCAAGAAGTCGTTCGGGACGGCGCTCAAGTTTCACGGGCCAACAGCCTGGTCGAACGTGATCACCTACGTGCTGGCCACCGTCCTGGGGGCCCTGGCGGCCGGTGACGCCGCCTGGACCGAAAAGCTGGCCACGGTCAAGCAGCAGATGGAGCAGGCCACCCGCACCTTCCAGCAATACCCGCCCCAACAGTGGCAGTATCGCCGCTGAGGCGGCGGCCCTTGCCGGCAGCAGCGGCAGACGTGACGATGGGCGGTTTTCGCCCTCCGGTTTCCCACCATGCCCCTTCCTCCGGCCGCCCTGCTCGCCGATCTTCGGCCGGTCGCGGCCCTGGCTGGCTACCTCGTGCTGATCGCCGCCGCCGCCTTCCTCGGAGGCGCGTCGGTGAGCCTGTTCGCGCTCGGCCACCGGGCGACCCAGGTGCTTCTCTCGTTCACCGGCGGGGTGCTCCTGGGCGTCGGCCTGCTCCACCTCCTGCCGCATGCCGCCTACGAGCTCGGCGGCGACATCGAGGCCACGATGGGCTGGGCCCTGATCGGCTTCTTCGCGATGTTTCTTCTGGAGCGGGCCTTCCATGCCCACGCCCACCACGCGGCTGATTCAGCCTGCGAGCACGACCACGGCCCCGACCATCACCACCACCATCATGCGGCCGCAGCCACCGGGGGCCGCTGGGCCTGGTGCGGCGCCCTGGCAGGCCTCACCCTCCACAGCCTCGCCGACGGGGCCGCCCTGGCCGCGTCGGTCAATGCCGACCAGGCAGCCGGCTTCGCCACCTTCCTGGCGATCCTCCTCCACAAGCCGCTCGATTCGGCGATCATCGCCACCCTGATGATCTCGGCCGGGGCCACCCGGGGCATGCGGACGGCCGTCAATCTTGGTTACGCGGCCGTCGTGCCCCTGGGAGCGGCCGGCTTCCTGGCGAGCCTGCCCCTGTTCGGGGGCCAGCGGGAGATGGTGGTCGGTATCGCCCTGGCCCTCGCCGGCGGCGCGTTCGTGTGCATCGCCGCGGCCGACCTTTTGCCTGAGGTGCAGTTTCACGCCCACGACCGCCTGCTGCTTACGACGGCGCTCGTGCTCGGCCTGGGACTGGCCTGGGGAATGACCGTGGCCGAGCGGTCCACCCATGGCCCTGACGGCCACGGCCACGGGCACCACCATCATGAGCACGCGCCGCGTCCAACACCGACCGACGGCTGACAGCGGGCGGTCCTTAGCGGTCAGTCTCGAGCCCGCGGGCGGCCCGCTCGCGGCGGACCTCGGCCATCACCTCTTCGACAAGTTCGTGTTGGCCGCGGATCGCCGGCAGTTGGGCCTGAAAACACCACGCGATCAGGGCCGCCAGGCCGATCCCGCCGACCAGGTGCCAGGTGACCCAATCGCGGCTCCCGCCTGGCCCGGCCAGCCCGCCCCCCGGATCGGCCGCCCCGCCGAGGGCCACGATGCCCACCATCGCCAGCATCCCGATCACGGCGAAGGGAAACGCCTTCCGCTTGAGCTGCCGGCTGCGGTCCACGAGCAAGGCCGGCAGCCCATACGCCTCGGCCACCTCCCGGCACCAGCGGCCGGTGCCGATGAAGTAGGTCACCGACATGCTGTTGACCAAGAGCACGACCAGGGCCGCGAACATCCCCGAGAGCCGGTGGACGGTGCCCCAGCGGAGGACGGCTGGATCGGTCGTGTCGTGCAGGTCGCCGATCCAGAGGCCGAGGCCGGCCGTCGCCGCCATCAGGGCCACGGCGAAGAGCGCCACTCGCGAGAATGTTTTTTCCATGCCGCTGCCTATCGGTCCACTGAACGCCGTTCCCGCAGCCGGCTGCCGGAGGAAGATCGAGGCATTATAAGGGGGTCGTGGCCGCGTGATATCCGCGGGCGATGGTGATGGATGGCGGGGTGAGGGTCTGACCCACCGTCCCCGGGCTCGCGGCCGGGGTTTTTTTGAGATCCCCGGGCTCGCGGCCGGGGTTTTAAGCGCGCGACGCACATAAAAACCCCTGGCGCGAGCCAGGGGACGGTGCGTTGGAGCGGAGAGAACAGGCGATACCGAAAGGGGACAGTCCCCGCGGCGGGGACAGTCCCCAGCGAGCGTCCGGCGAGATGGCACGGGCAACCCCGACCCACGCTATGCTCGCTGGGATATGATGCTCTCGGATTCCGCCCCGCGGCGGCCACGCATTCTGCTCACCTGCGGCGACCCGGCCGGCATCGGCCCGGAGGTGGTGGCCCAGGCCTGGGCCTGCCCCGAGCCGCACGCGGCGGCCCGGCTTCGCGTGGTGGCCGATGCAGACCTGCTCAGGGCCGTGCTCGGCCGCCGGGCCGGCCTGCCAGGGGCCACGATTCTGGCGGTGGAGGGGGACGATCCTCGGCCATCGAGGCCTGGTGAGATCCTGGTGGTCGAGCCGGCCGGCGAACGGGTTCCAGCGGAGGCGATCCGCGATGCCACGATCACCGCGGCCGGTGGCCGGGCGGCAGCGGCGGCCGTGATCGCCGCGGCCGAGGCGGTGCGGGCCGGGCAGGCCGATGCGGTGGTGACCGGGCCGCTCCACAAGGAGGCGCTCCAAGCGGCCGGCTACGACGTGCCGGGCCACACCGAACTCTTGGCCCGCTGCTGCGGCCTGCCGGACGAGGCAGCCTCGATGATGCTCTGGTTGCCCGGGGCCGGTGGCCGGGCTCCGCTCGGGGTCGTGCATGCCACGCTCCATGAGTCGCTGCGAACCGCCCTCGGCCGGCTCTCGACCGATGCGATCGCCGCCGCGGGCCGCCGGCTCCATGCCGGGCTCGGCAGGCTGCGCGGACAGCCGCCCACGATCGCCGTCGCCGCCCTCAATCCGCACGGCGGCGAGGGGGGGCTGTTTGGCGACGAGGAAGCGCGGCTGGTCGCGCCGGCCGTGGCCCGGCTGGCGGCCGAGGGCATCGCCGTGACCGGCCCCCTGCCGGCCGACACGCTCTTCAGCCGGGCCTTCCGTGGCGAGTTTGCCGGGGTCGTGGCCCTGTACCACGATCAGGGCCACATCCCGGTCAAGCTGTTGGGGCTGCACGAGGCGGTGAACATCACGCTCGGCCTGCCATTGATCCGCACGAGCGTGGCTCACGGCACGGCCTTCGACATCGTGGGCACGGGCCGGGCGGAGCCGGCAAGCATGCTGGCGGCGATCGACGCGGCCGGGCGGCTGGTGGAGGCCGGCCGCCTCAGGGCCGCAGCGGGGCCAGCTGACTGACGTGCTGGTTGGTCACATCGATCAGCCCCTCGGTGGCCGGCTGATAGAAAAACGCCGCCGCATCGACCGGGCCGTTGAGCTCGATCTCGAGCAGGTCCACCACCGCGATCGGCTCGATCTCGGCCGGGGCCACCGGCCGGGTGCCCGGAATCCCCAGAAACTCGATGCGCTGGGGCAGGAGGTCGCTGCGGCCCACCGCCAGCCGGACGACGAACGGCCAGCCATCGGGCAGTGACTCAGGCTGGATTCCCTCGGGCTGCCCGGCGGCCTCGGCCAGATGGGGCATCACGCCGGCGAGCGCCGTTGGCGGCGTGTGGCCCGTGACGAACCAGACTGGCCGCCCCTCGATCTCGCCCGGCACCGCCTCCTCGAACCAGAACCACTGCCGGGTCCACCACAACAGCCGCTGCAGGCCTCCTAGGTAGGCGGCCGTCTCATCCGGGTCGGCCACCTCCAGCTCCGCCAACCGGGACCGTACCCGCTGCACATCCACCCGCTGCAATTCGGACCTGTCGGCCCCGATCCGGCGGTGCGACCAGAAGAACAAGCCGTCGCTGACCTCGGTGACCTCGAACGACTCGGTGTCGCAGGTGAGCGTGGTGTCGAAGCGAAACCGCCGCTCCTCGCCCTTTCCGGCCTGGAGGTAGCGGCCCGCCCCGACGAGCACCCGGTTGCCCAGCCGGACCCGCTGCCGGAGCCGGAGCGACACGGTCTCGGCCTGAGCGAGGTTCGCCAGGGCGCTGGCCACGATCCGCTCGGCCTGGGCGGCCGCCTCGGTGGCGTCGGCCGGGCGAGCGGTCGGCTCGGTGCGGCTGTAGACGCTGGCTACCGGCGGGGCGGCCGCGGACAGGCTCGCCAGCCAGAGGGCCACGAGACCGCCGACTGGCAGCCTGGGCAAACGGGATTGCTTGCGGGGTCGGCCTGTCACGATTCCGGCGACTCTTCCGGTTTTTCCAAAGGAAGCGGGTGCGGTGGGTCGATGGATAAGCCGGAGAAGAACGTCGCTCTTATCCCGGCTGCGGACGCCGGGCGGGAGTGTACGGGATCGATGCCCGCCGGCCCATGCCGGAAACTGATCGCAAAAATCGGCCCTGGAGGCTCCTGGAAATGGTCACCCGACGCGTGCAGGGTTTGGTTGGCATGTCTCTGGCGGCGACGCTCGCCGGCTGCCACCTCCCCGCCAACTCCCCGTTCACGGGACTCGCCCAAATCCGGCCGGTCGCCACTCCGCACACCAACGTCCTCCCGCCGCCGGCGATGCTCCACCATCCCGGCCCCGGCGTCGAGGGCCCCGGCCCCGGGATCATCTCCCCGGCCTCCTATGAGGCCTCGCTGGCGGCCGCCGGCGGCATGATGATGGACGGGGGCGGCGGCGGCGCGGGCATCTACGGCACCGCCCCGACCTCGCAGATCGGCTTTGTCGGCCCCGACGGGATGCAGATCCAGTGGGATGCCTCGCTCGCCGGCGGCTTCGATTCCGAGCCGCTCGTCGCCCCGGGCCGCTACGACTTCCCGCAGGGGGCGATCTACCGGCTCAAGGTCGGGGCTATTCCCGGCCGGGAGGGCATTGAGCTCTACCCGTCGCTCGAAGTAGCGCCGGTGACGCCCCGCACCGCGGCCTACCTGGCCCACAACGCGGTGCCCTTCCAGCTCACCGAAGAGGATCTCGACCAGGTGACGACGGGCAACTTCGTCACCAAGGTCGTCTACCTGCCCGATGCGGAATACCAGGAACTGGCCGTGGCCGGCGTCGAGACGCTCGTCAGCACCCGGCTCGATCCGGGCGTCGATCCGATCGTGGAGGCCGACCGCCGGGGCTCGATCCTGGCGATCATCCGGATCGGCAACAAGGACCTTCAGGCCCCCGGCTCGTCGGCTGGCGGCGGCTTCGCGGCCGGCATGCCGATGGGGGGGGGTGGTGGCGGCGCCTGTAGCAGCGGTGCCTGCGGCGTGTCCGGCCCGCTCGGGATGCCGGCAGGCGGTGATCCTTCCCAGCTGCCCCCGGCCTTTGTGGCCGGGATGACGGCGCCCGAATACGGCATGCCCCGGGTCGGCACGCCGATCGGCCTGCCCGGCCCGGCCCACATCCCGCTCGGGGTGCCGGCCGGTCTCCAGCGGCACTCGATCACCAACCACACCAAGCACCACATTCCGCCCCCTTCGAAGTCGCTGGGCCTGCACGTCCAGCAGTACCCCGGCCTGAGCTATCCCAAGCCGGCCCGGCACGCCTACGTCGCCGAGCGGCACGACGTGCCCCACATCCATCTCAAGCAGCCGCCCGAGGCCCGGACCCGGTTCGTCGAGAACGGCGGCCCCGATCCCGACGCCTTCGGCCCCGGCCGGATCGTGCCCGGCTCGCAGTCGGACCTCCCCTGCCCTCCCGAGCCGCTCGACTGAGCTCGCTCCAGCAGCCGCTCGCCCGCGGGCCCCGTTCAGCCAGCTCTCATCCCCAGCAAACGCCGACCAGATCCCGAGCATTCCATGGCCTCCCTCCGCAGCACCATTCCGGCGGGCCGGCCTCTCACCAGGAGCCTCCACCCTCTCGACACCGCGATGCATCTTTTCCGGCCAGGGGCCGTGCTGCAGTCTGCCCGCGGGCTGCTGGCGACCGCCCTTCTCTTCCTCGGCACGCTTTCGTGGGGCTTTCCCCCCGAGGCCGTGGCTGCGGAGGCTTTGGGGCGAATCGCTGAATACCACGGACCGGGAGCGATTGGCGCCCCCGGGCGACTCCAGCCCGGTCCCCGCCCGGAATCGATGCTGCCACCCCACGTCCAGCCGGTGGCGATCCAGGGTCCGGCAGGCAGCCTGATCGCCATCGAGACAGCCGAAGGCTGGTCGCCCCTGGCGGCCGGGCCGCTCCGGCTGGGGCTCGTCGTCGGGCAGGCCTACCGGCTCAGGATCGGCGGGATCGAGGGGCGGGAGGGAGAGGAGCTCTTTCCGTCGGTGCGGATCCTGGCCCGGCTGGGCACGCCGCCCGGCATGGAGTGGCGGGTTCCGGGCGAGGGGTTCCTCGACGCCGACGACCTCCGCGAGGCTCTCGCTGGCGGCCTCGTCCGCCGCGTGGTCTACGTGTCGTGCGAGACCGACAGCCCCGACCTCGTGCCAGCCGGCTGGTTCGACGTCAAGCCGGGCGACGATGCCTTCGAGGTGGCCCGCACGCTGGGCGACCCGATCGCCGAAGTGGTGATCGGCAACCGCATGCCGGCGCCGGGGAGCGTGCCATGAATCGCATGCACCAGCCGACGGCGGCCCGCTGGATCCGGATCGTGGCCGTGGCGATCGCCGCGCTGGTGCTCGCATCCTGCCGCTCGCTCGCCCCGCCGGCGGCCAGGCAGCATTGCCCACCGGAAGCCGCCACCTGCCCGCCGGCCCTCCCGGTCTGCCCGCCACCGCCGCCGATCCCGGTCGTGGGCCCCTACCTCGTCTGCGACGGAGGCGATCATGCCGCCCCGGCGAAAGCCGTCGGCGCGGCGGGCCTGGCCAACCTTACCGCCGGCGACACGGTGGCCCGCTTTCAGCCTGCCGACGACGGCCCCGAGGCCGATCGCGTGGAGGTGGTGGCCTCCAACTGTGCCTGCGTCTATGCCCCGCGGTTCAGCGCCGTCCGGCAGGTGTCGCGGCTGGTGGAGGAGAGCCTTCCCCAGGGGCCCGTGGGCCTCGTCAACGAGCAGCTCGTCGGCCTCGAGGTGGAGCGGCAGCCTGTCTGGGGCAGCGTGCAGAACCGCGGACCAGAAGCAGCACGTACCGCTCTGCCCGGAGTCGCCCTCCGGGAGCGGCTCGGGCCCCTCGCGGTGGACCAGGGCGACATGCCGCATGAAGAAGAATCGCTCTCCGGCCCCAACGAGCGGCTGGTCATCGACCAGGTCGAGCTGGCCCGGCTCCGGCAGCGGCCCCAGGCGGCAGTCGGCTTCGACGTGCCGGTGGCCTGGACCAAGATCCAGGCGGCCAACGTGCTCCTCGATGGCCGGGCGGCGGAGGTCGTGGCCGCCGACCGGGGCACCGCCACGCTCCGCTTCGAGGAGCCGGGCCGGGCCGAGCTGACCCTCTGCAAGCGGGCCGGCACCGACACCGCGAGGGTCGGCGAGGAGATTGACTTCGTGATCCACATGTTCAACTCGGGCGACCGACCGCTGACGGGCATCGTGCTGGCCGACGCCCTGCCCAAGCGGCTCGAACTGGTGCCCGACTCGGCCGCTTCCAGCCTGCCGGCCACGTTCTCCACCGAGACCGGCGACGACGGCTCGGTCGTGCTCACCTGGCGGCTTACGGATCCCCTCCCCGCCGGCGGCAGTGGTTTCGTGCGGTTTCGCACGCTCGTCCATTAGGCCCTGGAGCCGGCCGGCCGCACGCCGTTGCCGGGCCGGAGGCCCCGGGGGTACGCTTCCC
>CAYRNG010000186.1:0-12036 GCA_964425395.1 uncultured Candidatus Kuenenia sp.
CACCACCTTGCCGGCGACCATCACGTCGGTGGCCCGCTTGATGCCGTCGGCGAGGCTCTCGCGGCAGCCGTAGAGGTTGTCAAACTTGCTCTTGGTGCAGGAGTCGTTGACGTTGATCGCCGGCAGCTTGAGCTCGCCATTCTCGTGCATCTGGTAGAGCCGGTGGACGCCTGTGGTGGTCTCCTCCGAGAGCCCCCGGATGCCGCCGAGCAGCTCGGGATACTTCTGGTGCACCATGGCCGTCAGGTCTCCGCCGTCGTCGAGGATCATGTTGAGCGGCTCGCCGTCGGGGAAGAACAGCGTCTGCTCGATGCACCAGTCGAACTCCTCGTCGGTCATCCCCTTCCAGGCGTAGACCGGGATCCCCGCCTTGGCGATCGCCGCCGCCGCATGGTCCTGGGTCGAGAAAATGTTGCAGCTGCTCCAGGTGACTTCTGCCCCGAGCTCCTTGAGGGTCTCGATCAGGACGGCGGTTTGGATCGTCATGTGGAGGCAGCCGGCGATCCGGGCTCCAGCCAGCGGCTTCGAGCGGCCGTACTTCTCCCGGAGGGCCATCAGGCCGGGCATCTCGTTCTCGGCGAGCGAGATCTCCTTGCGGCCCCACTCGGCGAGCGAGAGATCGGCGACCTTGTAGGGCAGACGGGTTTCAACGTGCGACACGGAAGACCTCCATGAAAAGGACGGGAGAGGGGAAGTGATCAGACGGGTCGGGGATGGGGGCGGACGGTCCTGGCCGACTCGCCGATATCTTAGCGGCCCGGCCGAATCCGGACAGGTGATCTTGTCAGCCGCCGAGGGCCGCCCGGGCAGCCGCCACAAAGGCCCGTACCAGGCCCGGATCCTTGCGGCCGGGGGCCGTTTCCACGCCGCTGGCAGCATCGACTGCCAGCACGCCGGTGGCCTCGATGGCCGCGGCCACGTTGCCGGGAGTGAGCCCGCCGGCCAGGGCCAGCGGGATCCCCGGCGGCTCCTCTCGGGCCAGGGCCTGCCAGTCCACCCGGCTGCCGGTGCCCCCCAGCGAGCCGGCCGTGGTCGAGGGGGCTGCGGCGGCATCCACGATCAGCATGGCCGGCCGACCCCCGGCCGCCGTCGCGGCGGCGACCCAGCGGCGCGCCGCGGCGAGGCCGTCGGCCTCGAGCCGCACCGCGCGGATCACCGGGAGCCCGGCCAGCTCGCCGCATCGGGCCGGCGGATCGACCGCCGGGCCGCCGCCGGTGAGGTGGCCGTGGAGCTGGATGGCCGAGAGGCCGACTGCCTCCGCCAGGCTGCGGATCTCGTCGGCCGGTGAGCCGGCGAACACGCCCACGGCCAGCACGCCGGCCGGCAGCGCCGCGACGGCCGCCCGGGCCGCCGCCGGTTCGATCCGCCGTGGGGAGCCGGCCACGAAGTTGAAGCCGACGGCGTCGGCTCCCGCCTCGGCGGCCAGCCGCGCGTCGGCGGGCGTGGTCACGCCGCAGATCTTGATGCGGAACAGCGGGGTCATGAGGGAGAGGAGTCGGGAGCGAGATCGGCAGCCTGGCGAGGGGCCTGCCGAGAGGACTGTCAGCCGCGGCCACGAGCATGGCCGGCAGCCCATGCCCCGGGAAGAGCGTTTCGCCCGGTGCATTCGGCGCCACCGTGCGCAAGCGCGCGAGTTTCCGGACCGGAAGAGTCTACGTCCGATCGGGACGGTGCAGGAACCGGCCGCGGATGGTCGAAGTTGTTCCAGTCCGGCCCCGCCGGTGCGGCCGCCCCCTTCCTCGGTGACTCCCATGATGCACGTCCCCAGCAGGCATCCCTCCAGCCGTCCCTTCATGGCCTCCCCGCGACCGCAGTTCTACCACGCGGCCGCGGAGATGGACGGGGCGGTCAAGGGTGTCGAGCGGTGCATCCGGCGGGCCGAAGGGGTGGCCCTCGTGGTCGGGCCGCCGGGGACGGGCAAGTCGCTGCTGCTCCTCAAGCTGGCCGAGCAAGTCCGGGACGACTTCGACGTGGCCCTGCTGACCGGGGCGAGCATCTGCACCCGGCGGGCGCTCTGGCAGTCGATCCTGGCGGCGATCGGCGAGCCCTACCGGGGCATCGACGAGACCGACCTCCGGATCGCGGTCGTGGAACGGATCCGGGGGCTGGCGGCGGCCGGCAGCGGCCTGGTCATCCTCGTGGACGAGGCCCACACCCTCCCCACCCGGCTGATCGAGGAGCTTCGGCTCCTGACCAACGTGCCCACGCCGCTGCCGGCGGTGCACATCGTGCTCGCCGGGAGCCTCCGGCTCGAGGAGCTGCTCGGCACGCCCCGGATGGCGAGCCTGGCCCAGCGGATCGCAGTGCGGGGCTATCTCGAGCCGCTCGATCATGCCGAGACGCTCGCCTACCTGCGGACCCAGGTGGCGGCCGCGGGCCTCGAGTGGGAGCGGCTGTTCGCGGCCGGCTGCGACGACGCCGTCTACCGGGTCAGCGAAGGGGTGCCGCGGCTGATCAATCAGGTCTGCGATCAGGCGCTCGTGCTGGTGGCCGAGTCGGATCGGCTGGTCACGCCGGCTGACATCGCCGCGGCCTGGCGGGAGATCCAGCGGCTGCCCGCCCCGGCCGGCCTCGAGCCCTGCGGACTGGCGGGCGATCCCAGCGAGCTGCCTGCGACCGGCTTCGATGCCGCCGGGTGTGGCGAGCGAGATGGCGAACTGGCCGGCGACGACCTGGGGGTGATTGAATTCGGCGCGGGCGACGAGATCGAGTTTCCGTCCGACAGTCGGCAGTCCGGGGCGGCCGAGGCGGCTGATCCGGCCGAGGCAGCTGATCCGTGGGGCGGCCCCGACGTGGAGCTGGTGTTCGACGCGGGCGGCGATCCCTTCGAGGAGTTCTTCGCCGCCGAGGAGCGGGTGGTCGAGCGGTATCTGATGAGCGGTCCCGACGACTTCCGCGACTGCCGGCCGGTGTCGAGCCGTGAGGGACAGGCGCTGGGGCGGGTGCTGGCCACGATCGGCCGTGAGCCCGGCCAGCGGCCGGTGGAGGAGCGGCCAGAGCCGGTCGCCGACGGAGCGGGGCCGGCGGCTGCCAGCGAGCAGGACAGCGGCGACGAGCGGGCCGGGATCGCCGTGGCCGAGGCCGACGATCTCGACGACTCCGACATGGTGGTCATCGAGGAAGACCTCCACGAGGCAGCCGGCGGGGATGTGCCGGCGGTGTTCAGCGTCCGGCCGAGCGACTATCGCAGCCTGTTCACCCGGCTGCGGCGGGGCGACCGCCGCTGAATTGCGGCACCGGCCGCGAGCCCGGGCCCGGCGCAGGGCGGGGCTCCTAACCCGTTTCCCAGGCTGGCTTTACGGACAGCAGGGCTCTCTGGCGGCAGACGGGAAATCTGCCTCCGAAGCGGGATTTTGGCTGGTTTTTTGACATCCCCGCCCGGCGTGCCAGAGTTGTGTGGAGCCGCGGTTTCCCCGTCGCAGCTCCCCGTCGGGGTTCCCCGGCGGCCTGCCTCCCCCGCCGCTTCTCCTGAGGAGATCGACTCATGTCCCGCGCGTTTCTGCTTGGCGTCTCTGGTTTCGCCGTCCTTCTGCTGGCCGGTTCCGCCGCCGAGGCCGGCCTGCGGCATCGGCACCCCGATCCTTCCTGCGGCTGCGAGCCGAGCTGCATCGAGCCCGGCTGTTCTGCCTTCGAGCCGGTCTGCGGTGCCTTCGAGCCCGGCTGTGCCGCCGACGTCGTCTGCCCCACCAACCCCTGCATCAAGTACCGGCACAAGCATGCCCACAAGCATCGCAAGGCCGCCGGCTGCTGCCCCGAGCCGACCTACGAGACCGTGCTCACCCCGACGAGCCCCGAGACCTGCCAGACGGTCGCCGTGCCGGTCTGCCTGCCGGCCTGCTGCCAGGGCTGCCCTTGCGAGAGCTCGCGGTGCACGCTCTTCGGCTGCGGCCAGGTGCGGTACGACTACGGCTGCGGCTGCTCGGTGATCGTCCGCTTCCAGAAGTGCGGCGACATCCTCGTGATCTACGAGGGCTTCTGATCCGAATCGACAGCTGCCGGGGCCATCCGGCCCCGGCAGCTGTCGATGTCCGTGACGCGTGTAGGTCCGTCACGCCGTGACGGACGACCCGTCCCGCCAGCTGGCGTCGCCACGGAATAGCCCGTGCCGGCGGCCCGGGCCTACGAGCCGCGTAGGTCCGTCACGCCGTGACGGACGACCCGTCCCGCCGCCCTACGCCAGCATTCCGCGGAAGCGTTCGAAGAGATAGGCCGAGTCGTGCGGCCCGGCGGCCGCTTCGGGATGATATTGTACGCTCGCCGCCGGGGCCGAGCGGTGCCGCAGCCCCTCGATCGTGCCGTCGTTCAAGTTCCGGTGAGTCACCTCCAGCTCGGCGGGAAGCGTCTCCTCGTCCACCGCGAAGCCGTGATTCTGCGAGGTGATCTCGACCTTGCCGGTGGCCAGGTCCATGACCGGCTGGTTGGCGCCCCGATGGCCGAACTTGAGCTTGAAGGTCTTGGCGCCGCAGGCCAAGGCCAGGAGCTGGTGGCCCAGGCAGATCCCGAACAGCGGCACCTTGCCGACCAGGCCGCGGACGGTCTCGGCGCAGTAGCCGAGCACCTCCGGGTCGCCGGGACCGTTGGAGAGAAACACGCCGTCGGGCTGGTGGGCCAGCACCTCGGCCACGGTCGAGCGGCCGGGAAGCACGGTCACGTCGCAGCCCACGCTCGTC
The DNA here is from genome assembly GCA_964425395.1 of uncultured Candidatus Kuenenia sp. GTDB lineage: Bacteria > Planctomycetota > Planctomycetia > Pirellulales > UBA1268 > QWPN01. The sequence continues at coordinate 4,671 of CAYRNG010000186.1, forward strand.
AGGTGGCGGGCGATGTTCCACTTCATCCCGTAGTCGAGGGCCACGACCCGCTTGGTCGGGGTCGTGCCGGGGCGGGCCGGTAGGTCGCCTCCTTCCGTCGGCTGCACAAGCGGCGTGGCCCACTCGTCGAGCGGCTCGGCCCAGAGCGTGGCGGCGTCGGGCATCACCTCGCCCACGAGGTCGCGGCCCACGAGCGGCGGCGCCTCGCGGGCCAGCGCCACGAGTTTGGCGGCATCGAGCACTTCGCTCGAGAGCACGCCGGTCATCGCGCCGCGGATCCGCAGTCGGCGGACGAGGGCTCGGGTGTCGATCCCGGTGAGCCCCACCACGCCCGCCTGGGCGAGGTAGTCGCCGAGGGTGCCGGTGGCGGTAAAGTTGCTCGCGATCCGGCTGGCTTCGCGGACGACAAATCCGGCCATCTGAAGCCGGCCGCTCTCGACGTCGGCCGGGTTGACCCCGTAGTTGCCGATCTGCGGCGCGGTCATGGTGAGGATCTGGCCGCGGTAGGAGGGGTCGGTGAGGATCTCCTGGTAGCCCGTCATCGAGGTGTTGAAGCAGACCTCGCCGGAGACGGTGCCGGTGGCCCCGAACGAGTCGCCGAAATAGACCGTGCCATCTTCGAGGGCGAGCGCAGCGCGTGCCACGAAAAGTGCTCCAGGGGGTCGGGGCTGCCGCCGGCCGCGGCCTGCGGCCGAAGCGCGGAAACCCTTTCAGAGCCCCATCATAGCGTCGTGGGAATAGCGTCGTGGGCAGCCCGTTCGATGAGGCCGGTATACTTCGCGAAAACGCCTCTTCGCCCCTGTAGCTCAGTGGATAGAGCGACGGTTTCCTAAACCGTAGGTCGCAGGTCCGATTCCTGCCAGGGGTAGTCGCTTGGGTCGCGGGGCGGGGCGGTTCCTGCCGAGTCGCAAATACCAAGTGACCAGTAGGGAGGCATCCCTCCTGCCGCGGGGAAACCCGCAGGGACCAACCTTGGCCCTCGGCTTGCGATATTTGGGGCCGGTCGGTTGGCCCGGCCCGGCTCACGCAGCGACCGCCAGAGCGGGGCCGCCGCTCGAGGAACCGGCCACGGCCTTGGCACGGCAGGGACATGGAGAGGACGCTGGCAATGACGGATGGTGCGGCAGGTCGGTTGCTCGATTTTCAGCGGACAGGGCGGGGGTTCGAGGCCTTCTGGTGGGAGATCAGACCCGTCGTCGAGGAGACAGTGCGATGGCAGCTCCGCCGCCGGCTGGTCCGAGGCTTCCGCCGGTTCGACGACGAGGTCGCCGTGGCCGAGGTCTGCCAGCAGGTGGCGACGAAGTTGCTCGCGGTCAGGCATTCAGCAGGCGGCCGCTACCGGGCGGCTGCGGCACGGCGGCCCGCGGAGGGAGGCAGCCGGGGAGCCGGCCGGCAGCTGGCGGGCTGGCTCAAGACGATCTGCAGCCGAGAGGTGATCGAATATTGCCGCACCTACCGGGCCCCGCGGGCCAGGAGAAGGGTGACGGCCATCACCGGCCTGCATCGCCACGAGCGGCGGGAGGCCGGGATCCTCATGGAATCGCGGGCCAGCCGGCCGCAGCTCGATGCCTTCGAACTTCGCGACATCCTGGCCGACTGCCTGACGCGGCTGCCGCCGGAGCTCGGCGGCCTGATCCAGCTCAAGCTGCGGGAGGATCTCTCGGTGCGGGAGATCGAGGCCCGGCTGGGCGTGGATGTGTCCACGGTGCAGCGGCGGCTGAGCAAGGCCCGCCAGTTGCTCGAACCGCTGCTGGCCGGCCGGGGCATCGACGCCGCCTGGCTGGGCAGCGGAGCGGCCTGAGGCGGAGCGGCCCAGGCGGCCAGCCCGATGGCAGCGCGCAGGCCGCTTCGGTCAGATCGGCTTGGGCAGCGCGACCTGCCGGGCGCCCAGGCCGGCAAAGTCTTCCGGGGTGCAGGAAAACACGATCACCTGCAGGCCACGGTCGGCGGCGAGATCGAGGAGCTGCTGGAGCTTGAGCTGCCGCTTGGGGTCGGTGTTGGTGAAGGCGTCGTCGAAGATGATCGGCAGGCTTCCGTCGTGGCCCGCGGCCAGGATCTCGGCCATCGCCAGCCGGAAGGCCGCACCGACCTGCTCCCGCGTGCCGCCGCTGAGGCTGGCAAACTCCCAGTTCACGTTGCCGAACTCGCCACGGGCCACTGACAGGCCCTGAAATTGCCCGCCTGAATAGCCGAGCTCGACGGCCGTGTCGGGCCCGAGCACCGTCCGCAGGTAGTCGGCCACTCGGCTCGAGAGCGGGGCCACGAACTGCGACTCGACATCCTGCTTCTTGGCCGCAAACAGGGTGGCCAGGAGCTTGGTGGCCTCGGCCTCGCGGCGGACGCTCGCGAGCCTGGCGGCGGCCAGGCGGCGGCGGACGGCCGCCCGGGCCACATCTTCCCGCGGATCGGCCGTGCCCTCGCGGCGGAGCTTTTCGCGGGCCACCTCCCGGTTCGTCTCGGCGTCGTGCCGCTGCGCCTGGAGGTTCGCGATCGCCCGCTCGAGCCGGGTCTGCTCGCGGGCCAGCGACTCCGGATTGAGCACCGCGAGCCTGTCTTGACTGGCCTGGGCTGCGGCGGCGGTCGTGCGGGCGACCTCGGCCCGGCTTTCGATCGCGGCCGTGCGGTCGGCTCCGAACCGCTCCTCGAGCAGCCCGAGACGGGCCGTGAGCGAATCGATCGCGGTCTTCGTGGCCTGGATCGACTCGGCCACCTCCCGGCGGGTGGCCGCGAGTTCGTCGTGTCGCTTGCGGGCGGCCGTGGCCGTGGCACTGGCCCGGGCCGCGTCGGCCGAGGCCTGGTCGCGGGTCGCGTGGGCGGCCACGAGCCGCGTGTGGACGGCGGCCTTCACGGCCTCGGCCGCAACGATGGCGGTGGCCGGGTCGTGGGCGGCAGACTGCACGCCGGCCCCGGCGGGAGCAAGGTCGAAGCCGGCGGGTGCCCGGCGCTCGATCTCGGCCTCGACGCTTGCGATCTTGCTCTCGAGCGCCTCGAGATCGCGGCGGGCCTGGTCGCCGCCCAAGCCGTCGATCGCAGCCCGCTGCCCGGCGATGTCGGCTGCGATCGCCTGGCGGCGGGCGAGGGTCTGGCGGGCGACGGCGACCGACTCGATCGTGAGGCCGGCAAGCGCGGCCTTGAGATCGCGGTCGGCCGTCTGGCTGGCCCGGGTGGCATCGGCGAGCGACCGGCCGCCGCCGGGGGAGATTCGCAGGATCGTCTCGCCGCCGGGCGGCCCCACGACCAGTTCACTCTCGGCGGTGATCGTCACGGCCGCAGCTGCCGTGAGCGGCTCGCCGGCCAGCCGGGCCGGCCCGGGGCCGGCCGCGAGCTCCACCCTGGTGGCGATCGCCTCGAGCGTGGCCGTCGCGGCGTCGCGGACCCGTTCGAGCCTGTCGACGTGGGCCAGATCCGCGGCCTCGATCGTGGGCAGATCCTTCTGCTCGGCTTCGAGGGCGGCGATCTTTTCGCGGAGGGCGTCGATCCGGCCGCAGCGGCCGCCGAGGCCGTGCCGCTCGACCGTCAGCCGGGCATGCTGCTCGCAGAGCTCGAGCAGGGCCACGGTCGTGGCCGCCTCCTGCTGGCGGGTGCTCGCCGAATCGACCGTGTCGAAGGCGTCGCTCAAGGCCTGGGAGGCCTCGGCCTCGGCCGTGGCCAGATCGGCGAGCCGTCGGGTGGCCGGCTCGATCGACTCCGTGAGGGCGGCACGCTCGGCGGTCGCAGCCGCGATCTCGGCGTCGCCCTTCACGATCTCGTCGTGCGCGGCCTTGGCCTCGCGGGCCGCGGCCTGCTCCTCGGCGAGGCGGATCTTGAGGTCGCCCACCTCGCGGAGCTTCTCGATCACGCCGGTCAGCTCGCCCGCATGGGCCGCGAGCTTGCCCTCGGCGGTGGCGATCGTCCGTTCGGCCGCGTCGATCGTGTCTACGGCGGCATCGAGCGCCTCCACGAGCGTCGCGGCGGCGGCGAAGGCGGCCTCGGCCTGCTGGCTCTCGTCGGCGGCCTTGGCCACGGCCGAGCCCGCCTTGATCTCGCCGTCGGTGCGGTAGATCGCCGCCTGGCGGAGGCTGATTTCCCGGCTGGCCCGTGCATCGAGCGACGACTCGAGCACCCCGCCGCCGCCGAGCCGGCCGAGCCGATCGCGGAGCTGCTGGGCGGGCTTCTCGACGTTGGCATTCGCGACGGGATCGGTGCCCGAGGCGCCCTGCCAGACCCAGAGGTGGGCCCACTGCATCTTCAAGCGGCTGTCGCTCGTGCGGCTGCCGGGATGCTCGGCCCGGAGCAGCTCGTGGATCCGGGCCTCAGCCTCGTCGTCCCGCAGGGTGCGGCCCCCGCCGGCCGTGGTGCCCGTGCCGCCGGTCGGCCCTTCGTCGGCGAGGATCGTCGAGGAGGCCGCGGTGTTGCCGGCAAAGGTCTTCTTGATCGTATACTTCCGGCCGCCCGTCTCGAAGGCGAGCGTCACGGCGGGATGGCCCGAGTGGAGGTCGGACCGCATCGCCTTGTGGGAGCCACTCGTGCCGCGGCTCTTGAGGAAGAAGGCGTTGTGGATCGCCTCCACGAGCGTGCTCTTGCCGAATTCCTGATCCCCGCCGACCACGGTGCGGGAGGGGTCGAAGGCGATGGTCGCCTGCTTGATCACGCGGAAGTTTTCGACGACGAGGGAGAGCAGCTTCACGGGGAGGACTCCTCGGCGTCGGGGGCGGTGACCAGGGCGTGGAGGATGTGGATCGCCCGGCGGACGACGTCGGGGTCGACAGGGCCGGTCTCGGCGGGCTGGGCCGAGCCTTCGAGCAGCGTCACGAGCTCGCCGGCCACACGGGCAATGATCGGGTCGCCGGGCCGTTCGGCCAGTTCGCGGATCTCGTCGGCCGAGGGGGCGAGCACGGTCTGGTCGTCGAGGTCGAGCCGCAGGAGCCGGGCCGTCCACGACTCGACGATCCCGTCGAGCTCGGCCCGCTCGGCAAGCGACACGCTGCCGCTCACCTCCAGCCGGGCGAGGCAGGCGTCGAAGCCGGCCTCGCCGGCGGCTCGCGGCCGGGTGGCCTCAGTGAGCCAGTCGTCGAGCTGCTTCGGGCCGTCGTCGGCCAGGGCCGCCGAATGCACGAGCCAGCGAAAGCGGCCCGTGGCCACCGGCTCCACCCGCGGCTCCGCTCCCCGGCTCACCGTCACCACGGCCACGTGGCCCGGCTTCTGGCCCGGCTTGGGGAAGCGGTCGATCTCGGGGGCACCGCTGTAGACAGCCTTGGGGCCGGCGGCCAAGAAGCCATGCCAGTCGCCGAGCGCCAGGTAGTCGAGCTCGGAGAGCGGCAGCCGGTCGAGGGCGAGCGTGTTCACGCTGCCGGTGACGAGCTCCTCGTCGTCGGCCTGGCTCGTGCTGCCGGGGTCGACAAACCCGCCGCCGGCGAAGACCGTCGTGCTGCCATGGGCGATCATGATCCGGGGCAGCTCACCGAAGGGGGCGAAGTCGAGCGACCGGAGCCAGGCCGTGGGGTCGTCGGCCTCGTGCCGGCGGCGGAGGGGGCAGGGCAGGAGCACGACCTGCGCCTGTTCACCGGCGGCCAGTGGCAGCTCCACGACGAGCGGCTCGGGCTCGAGCAGCAGGTGGAAGTTGGCCGCCAGCCGCCGGTGTTCGCTCTTGAAGAAGGGCTGCTCCCAGAGGCTGTCGGGGCCGCCGTGGTCGTGATTGCCGGGGATGCAGAAGACGGGCACCTCGATCGAGGCGATCGCCCCCAGGGCGGCAGCGACGGTGGCGTTGGTGGGCGTGGGGGAATCGAAGAGGTCGCCCGCCACGACCACGAAGGCGGCCCGGCGGTCGCGGGCCAGGCTCCCGATCCGGCGGACGGCCTCGATCCGCTCCTGCTGCACGCGGGCCCGCTTGGCAGGATCGGCGATCGAGGCGAAGGGCTTGCCGATCTGCCAGTCGGCGGTGTGGAGAAACGTGATCACGGGTGGCTCCTGGGAGGCCCGCCGCGGGCGGCGAATTGTGTACTGTACGGAAGTTCAAATAGCTGTCAAGCGTTTTGCACGCCCGGGGCGGCTGCCCAGCAGCGGGCGTAGAGCACGAGCTGCGGAACGTAGTGATCGCGGAGCCGCCCGCGGTCGGCGGCGATCACCGAGGTCGTCTTCCAGTCGAGGATCACCCAGTCGGTCGCGGCCGCCGAGTCGCCGGCTGGGCCGACCGCCGGGGTGATCGGGTCTCGAAACACCGCGTCGATCTGGCCGCGGATCAAGATCGGCACCGCGGGCCGGGCGGCAGCCTCGGCAGCCTCTTTCGCAGCCTCGCTTGCCGGGCCGTAATCGACCGCCACCTCCGGCGGGATCTCGGCGGCCGCCACCGCGATCGAGAAGGGCACTTCGACATGCCGCTCCGGGCTGGCCGCGATCCGCCGCCACGCGGCGCTCGCGAGCACGTCCTCGACCAAGGCCACCGCCCGCCGGGCCAGCTCCTGCCGATCGGAGCCGCTCTCCGCCAGGTCGCTCACCTCGACCGTGCTCGCCGCTGCCGCCGCCAAGTCGAAGCCGGCGGGGCCGGTGGCAGTTTTGCCGCCGCCTTTGCCCTGCCCGTCCAGATTCATGACAGCCAGCTCCAAAAGCCGGTGGATCACCGTGCCCCAGTCTTGGCCAAGGCCCCGGCCCGTGTGCCGGATCCGCTCGGCCGGCTCCGTCAGAAAATCCCGCGGCGTCACCGTGCCGAACGTGGGCTGGTGGATCGCCGCCGCCGCGGCCGCCGCTGCCGCGCGGGCTGCCACGACCGCCTCGGCATCGGCCAGCGGACGGGCGGCTGCGGCGGCCCGGGCCGCTTCCGCCTCGGCGTGCCGCTCGAGTGGCGGCAGGTTCGCCACGGCCGCGATGTCGGGGGCCAGCTCGTGCCAGCCGCCCGTCACCTCCCCCTTCGAGTCTTCGAACACCGACACCACCAGGCAGGTGCCCGGCCGGGTGCCGGCCACGTAGTTGAGCCGCAGATACTCGGCCTCGAGATACCGCTTCTCGACCGCCTCGTGGTCGCTCCAGTCGGCCGCCGCGGCGAGCGTCGTGCCGTCGCGGCCGAACAGGCCCGGCCGGGCCACCTTCACAAACCCGGTCGGCTCGCCGCCGGCCCGGGAGATGTGCCACGAGGGGCTGCGATCCCGCTTGGGGCCGTCCTGGTCGCAAAGAAACACCACCGGCGCCTCGAGGCCCTTCACCTTGTGAAGATTCATCACCCGGACCGCTCCCCCCGCCGCCGCGTCGATCGAGACGGTGTCGAAATCCTGCTTCGGGTAGCCGTCGGCCACGAGGTCGTCGATCCGGTCGATCACGTCTTGCACCGACGTGAGCAGGGCCCGCTCCCGCCGCACCCGCTCGATCAACGTGGCGATCGCCCCGGCCGCCGCCC
>CAYRNG010000187.1:0-2687 GCA_964425395.1 uncultured Candidatus Kuenenia sp.
GATGATGCCCTCGATCCACCTGCAGACTGCCGTGCCGGGACCGAACAGCCGGGCGATCTTCGCGGCCCGGGCCGCAGCCGTCTCGAACGGCCCCTTCCACATCACGCCCGTCGTGGCCGCCGAGGCCTCCGGCTCGGTGATCACCGACGTCGATGGCAACCGGCTGCTCGACTTCGCCGCCGGAATCGGCGTGGTCAACCTCGGCCACCGCGAGCCCTCGGTCGTGGCGGCCGTCCGCGAGCAGCTTGACCGGTTCATGCACACGAGCGTCAATGTGGTCGCCTACGAGGGCTACGTCCGCCTGGCCGAGCGGCTCAACGCCCGGATGCCCGGGCCCGGCCCTCACAAGACCTACCTCGCCAACTCCGGGGCCGAGGCGGTCGAAAACGCGGTCAAGTTCGCCCGAGCCTTCACCAAGCGGCAGGCGGTGATCGCCTTCACCCACGGCTACCACGGCCGCACCTACATGGCCCTGGCCCTGACCGCCAAGGCCCATCCTTATAAGAGCGGCTTCGCCCCCTTCCCCGCCGAGGTCTACCGGGCCCCGTTCCCCGACTTCTACCGCTGGCCGGGCTCGGGCGAGGTGGCGGCCGAATGCCCGGGGGACCGGGCCGGAGCGGCCTCCTGCAGCCTGACCCGCTGCCTCTGCCGGGAGGCCTTCGAGGCCTTCGCCGAGGTGGCCCGCGTCGAGATCGGCGAAAAAAACGTGGCCGCGGTGGTGATCGAGCCGGTGACCGGCGAGGGGGGCTTCATTCCCGCCCCGCCCCCCTTCCTCGGCATGCTCCGCCGCTGGTGCGACGAGCACGACGTGGTCCTGATCTTCGACGAGGTCCAGACCGGCTTCGGCCGCACGGGCACGCTGTTCGCCGCCGAGCAGACGGGCGTGGCCCCCGACCTGATGGCCCTGGCCAAGGGACTCGGCAACGGCCTGCCGATCTCGGCGGTCACCGGCCGGGCGGAGATTCTCGACGCCGTGGGTACCGGCGGCGTGGGGGGCACCTACTGCGGCAACCCGCTGGCCTGCGCAGCGGCCCTGGCGGTGCTCGACCGGTTCGACGACCCGGCCACCCTGGCCCACGCCCGGCTCTTGGGCACGGAACTCCGCGAGCGGCTGGCCGCCTGGTATGGCCGCTTCCCCCGGATCGGGCAGGTCCGCGGCCTGGGGCCGATGCGGGCTCTCGAGCTCGTGGCCGACCGCCGCACGAAGGAGCCCGACAAGCCGGCCGCCCAGGCCCTCCTCAAGTTCTGCTACGAGCATGGCGTGGTGGTGCTCTCCTGCGGCACCCACGGCAACGTGCTCCGCTTCCTGCCGCCGCTCACGACCAGCCTCGAGCAGCTCCACGAAGGGCTCGACGTCGTCGAGGCCGGTCTCATTTCCCTGGGGTGAACCGGATGACCTGGCCACGACGGTTCGGCAGGCTGATGCGACGGGCAGGGCCGGTGCTCCTGATCGCGGTCATGGCCGGCAGGGCGCTGGCCGGCAACGAGGCCCCCCTCGCCCCGCCAAGCACGTTCGAGGCCCGGGCCGACCAGTTCTTCGGCGACTACCTCGTGACCCCGCTGGCCAGGGTCTTCTTCTGGGAGGTGCCCGGTGTTCGGATGCCGGTCGTGGTGCTCTGGCTCCTGGCCGGGTCGATCTTCTTCACGCTCCGGATGGGCTTCGTGAACCTGCGGATGTTCGGCCATGCGATCGAGCTGGTGCGCGGGAAATACGACGATCCCGAGGCCACCGGCGAGGTCAGCCACTTCCAGGCCCTGGCGACGGCCCTCTCAGCCACCGTCGGCCTGGGCAACATCGCCGGGGTGGCCATCGCGATCGCCACCGGCGGCCCGGGGGCCACCTTGTGGATGATCGTGGTCGGCTTCCTGGGGATGTCGGCCAAGTTCACGGAGGTCACGCTCGGCCAGCAGTACCGTCACGTCCGCCCCGACGGCAGCATCATGGGCGGAGCGATGTATTACTTGGCCGACGGCTTAGCCGCCCGGGGCCTGGCCCCGCTGGGCCGGGTCCTGGCGGTGGCCTTCGTGCTGCTCTGCATCGGCGGCTCGTTCGGCGGCGGCAACTCCTTCCAGGTCAAGCAAGGGCTCGACCAGATCCGCACCGTGATCCCCGTCTTCGACGACTACCCCTGGGCCTACGGCCTGATCATGGTGGGGCTGGTCGGGGTGGTGATCATCGGCGGGATCCGGCGGATCGCCTCGGTGGCCGACAAGATCGTGCCGGTGATGTGCATCCTCTCCGTGATGGCCTGCCTGTACGTGATCCTGGCCAACGCGGCCGCCGTCCCGGCCGCCCTGACGGCGATCGTCCGCGGGGCCTTCTCGCCCGAGGCCGCCTTCGGCGGCTTCATCGGCTGCCTCGTGACGGGCATCAAGCGGGCCGCCTTCTCCAACGAGGCGGGGATCGGCTCGGCGGCCATCGCCCACTCGGCGGCCCGCAGCGACTATCCCGTCCAGGAGGGGATCGTGTCGCTGCTCGAGCCCTTCATCGACACGGTGGTCGTCTGCACGATGACGGCTCTGGTGATCGTGATCACCGGGATCTGCGACAACGACGCCTGCCGGATCTTCGTGGAGAAGCAGCAGGGAGCGGCTCTCACCTCGGCGGCGATGGCCGGGGAAATCTCCTGGTTTCCTTACGTGCTCTCGGTGGCGATCTTCCTGTTTTCGTATTCCACCATGATCTC
>CAYRNG010000188.1:0-4219 GCA_964425395.1 uncultured Candidatus Kuenenia sp.
GGCGAAGCAGGTGAGGATGTCGCTCACCATGCCCATGGCCGGGAGGATCATGATGTACACGGCCGGGTGGCTGTAGAACCAGAACAGGTGCTGCCAGAGGAGCGGCTGGGCGCCGCCCGGGCCGGCCACGGCGTTGTTGATGATGTTGCCCTCGGGCGAGAAGAAGCCGGTGGCGAACAGCCGGTCGGCCAGCTGCATGAAGCCGGCGGCCGTCAGCACCGGGAGGGCGAAGGCCTGGAGGACGGCGGTGATGAACATCGCCCAGATCGTCATCGGCAGGCGGAACATCGTCATCCCCCGGGCCCGCATCAGGATGATCGTGGGCATGTAGTTGACGCTGCCGAGCATCGAGGAGACGCCCACGAAGGTCAGGCCGAGGAGCCAGAGCGTCTGGCCCATGCCGCTGCCGGGCGAGGCATTGATGTTGGTCGAGAGGGTCGGGTAGCTCGTCCAGCCGCCGGAGGCCGCCCCCCCTTCCACGAAGAAGCTCGCCCCGAAGGCGATGAAGGCCGGCCACATGAACCAGTAGGAGAGCATGTTGAGCGTGGGGAAGGCCATGTCATCGGCGCCGATCATGAGCGGGATCAGGAAGTTGCCGAAGGCCCCCGCCAGGATCGGAATGATGACCAGGAAGATCATTACCGTGGCGTGCATCGTGAAGAGCATGGTGTAGAACTCGGGCGCCATCTGCCCCCCCTCCTGGGCAAAGAGCTTGCCGACGACTGGCACGTCCGACCACGGCCAGGCCACCTGCCAGCGGACGGCCAGGGCCAACAGGCCGCCGATCAGGAACCAGAGCAGGGTCGAGAACAGGAACTGGAGCCCGATGACCTTGTGGTCCTTCGAGAACACGTAGGTCGAGAGGAACGTGCTCAGGCTGCCCGGCTGCTTGGCGGGGGCATGGCCGTGGCCTGAGGTCGTGGGGACGGTGACGGTGCTCATGGCAGGTCTCCAGAAAAAGGTGTCAGGACTCTTTTTTGGCTGGGCGATGGTCGAACGGCGGAGGAGGTGACTCAAAAAAGAGTCCTGACACCTTTTTCAGTTGGTGACGATGGTGCCGGTCGCCTCGAGGGCCGGCTGCGTGGCTTCCTGCTCGGCGTACTTCCGCTCGAGCCAGGCGTCGAACTCGGGCCGCGAAACGAACGTGATCCGGCCCTTCATCTTGTAGTGGCCCCAGCCGCAGAGCTCCGCGCAGACGATGTCCCAGCTGCCGGTCTGGGTGCCCTTGAACCAGACCGGGATCTTCATGCCCGGCACGGCGTCCTGCTTGATGCGGAGATTGGGGAGGAAGAAGCTGTGCAGCACGTCCATGCTCTTGAGCTGGACGAGGATGTCCTCGTCCACGGGGAGGTGGAGATCGTTCACGAGATGGAGGTCGTCCGGAGTGCCGAGCTGGCCGTCGCGGCCGGGATACCGGAGCCGCCACTCGAACTGCCGGGCCACCACCTCGACCGTCGCCGGCATGTCGGGCCGCCGCATCTTGACGTTGGCCCAGGCGTTCATCTGGTAGATCGCCAGAAACAGGAGCGTGGCGGCCGGGATGATCGTCCAGACGACTTCCAGGGTGTGGCTCCCCTGGATGTAGGTCGCCTTTTCGTCCCCGCGGGCGGCTGCGTCATACTTCCAGATGTACCAGAACAGCAACAGTTCGGTGACGATGAACACCACGCCGGTCAGGGCGAGGATGAAATAGAACAGCGAGTCGATCTGGCGGCCGTGCTCCGAGACGTCCTTCGGCAACCAGACGTTGATCGAAGGCGCGATCGCAAAGGTGGCCACGCCGAGGATCGGCACCGCCAGGAACAACAGGCCCCAGAACATTCCACCGAGTCGGCTCATCGCTCAGTTCTCCTCCCGCGCCGCCAGGTCCGGGGCCGCAGCCGGCCGCATCGCCATCGTCCGATCGGCCCCCAGTTCGCCATCGAGGCCGTAGGGCAGCGAGCGGACGTAGTTGACGATGTGCCAGATATCCTCAGGGTCGACCGTGCCCTTGGCGGCGGGCATCGGGGCCCCGTTGATGCCGGCGTGGATCCGGTAGTAGACATCGAGCGGCCGGCGGCCGCCCCGGTAGATGCCCTGCCGGAGGTTCCGCGGGGGAATCGTGCGGGGCTTGAGGGCGTCGCCCCCGAGCACCTGGCGAAACTCCGCCGCCCAGCGTCGCTCGGCGGCGTCGGGGTCGGCCTTGGCGAGGTCGGCGAGCCTGGTCTCGATCTTGACGATGTTCTTGCTCCAGTCGTCATAGTCGTTGGCCTGGCCGTCGCCCAGGGCGGTGACGCCGTGGCACTTCACGCAATTGGCCTTGTCGCCGTAGAACAACTCCTTGCCCTTGGCGATCGACTCGGCGAGCGCGATGCCGGTCGGCATCTCCGGCACCTCGATCTCGGCATCGGCGGCGGCAGCCCACTTCTCGGCGATCGGCTCGACCACCTCGGCGAGGAGAAACTCGCGGGTCTCGGGCAGCTTGCCCTCGTCCTCGTCGTCGAGCTCGAAGAACTGCCGCATCAGGGCAAGCTCGGTCTCGCCGCGGATGCTCAGGTACTTGACGTACTCGACCAGGGCATCGACCTCGATCGGACTGAGCAGGGCGAAGGAGGGCATCGAGGTGCCCGGGATCCCGCTGTGGAGGATCCGCACCAAATCGGCGTGGGTCGGCTTGTCGGCCCGCTCGGTGCTCTTGTATTTGAAGACGCCGGGCCGGTAGTCCCGCGGGTAGGGGTTCAAAAACGCGGCCGTCGGCCCGAGGCCGTCGCCGGTGATCCCGTGGCAGTGGACGCAGTGCTCGCGATAGAGGCCGTTCTTGCGGCCCACGATGTCGCTCCTGACGGGGCCCGCCGCCAGCCGCAGCTTGGCCGGATCAAGGCCGGTCTCGGGCAGGCAGACCGGTTCGTCGGGCGTGCCGAACATCGCCAGCAGGATCGTGGCCACCTGCTTCTGCTGCTCGGCCGTCAGGGCCTGATCGACGGCGATCGAGTCTTTCTCGGCCGTCGGCGAGATCGCCTCGACCATGTTGAGCCGGAACGAGGCGGGGGGCGTCGGGCCGCAGCCCGTGGCGAGCAGCCCGGCGGTGGCGGCGGCGAACAGGGCGAACCGGAGCGGGATGGCGTTGGTGACGTTCATGGCGGCGATGGCGATGGGAAGAAAGCGGAGCCTCTCACTAGGAGCCGGCCAGGACGGCGGCCGGCACCTCGAGGGTGCCCAGGTCCTTGACCTCGTCTGGCTGGAGCGTGATCTGGAAGCGGCCCTTGGGATTCCACTTGAGGTCGGGCCGGTCGAGCTTGAGGCCGGCGGCGGCCCGGGGATGCCAGACCTGAAACTCGAGCGGCTCACCGGCCGGCAGGTCGGCCAGCTCAAAGGCCCCGTCGAGGGCCGAGACGGCCACGTAGCCGTCCTTGCGGAACACCGCATAGGCTTTCATCCAGGGATGGATGTTGCAGGTCACCGAGACGGGCATCCCGGTCTCGGCATTGGGCGTGAACAGGGTGCTGCCGCCGGCCGGAATCAGCTGGTTGAAGGGCGTGCCGGAGATGTTGGTGTTGTGGCCGATCGGGTCGCTATTGCGAACGTCCACCCCCTGGCCGACCCGGGCGGCGAACACCGGCGAGAGAAACTCGCAGTCTTTCTGGTCGAACACCAGCTGCTCGGCCGGCGGGGAGGCCTCCTTCACGCGGCTGGCCTTGCGGACGAAGATCACGACGTCGGCCAGGCCCTTCGTGGAAGGATCGATTCGCAGCGACTGGTCGTAGAGCTTCATCCCCCCCTTGCCGCAGACCTCCATGTCCTTGTCCACGACGAGCACCTTCCGCTCGCCCGGCGTGCCGGCGAACAGGAACCGGCCCTTGAGCGACGCCCAGCCGGTGCCCACCGGCCCCGCCTCGGCCGTCGCCTCGCCGGACTCGCCCGCCCCGGCAGCCAGGAGCGTCTGCCGGAGGGCCGCGGCGGCGGCCGTGTCTGCGACCGGGCCAGTCACCCGCCCCGGGCCGCAGCCGGCCAGCCCGACGGCCAGCACCACCAGCGGCAGGATCCTGTCAGTCGCCATGCCCATCAGCCGAATTCCTCCACGATTGCCCGCGGTTCCTACTTAAACAGTTTAGGATCGAGCACGATCTCGCCCAGGTCAGTACCGCCGGCGGCGATGGCCACCTTTTTGCGACCCTTGGAAACCTTCTCGGCCTTGCCGTCGATCTTCATCTCGCCGATGTAGCCGGCCTTCTCGTGCCAG
>CAYRNG010000189.1:0-3266 GCA_964425395.1 uncultured Candidatus Kuenenia sp.
GAGCAGAACCGGCTCACGATCGAGGAGCTCAATCGGGTGACCGACCGCACCTGGCCTGAGAAGCTCGGCGGCGGACCGATCCCGCCACCCCGCGGCGTCCTCGCCCCGGGGGATCTCGTGGACGACGGCGACAAGCAGGACCAAACGCCCGGCCAGTGGGCCCACTACGTTTCCCATTTCGGCTTTGACGGCACCGACGGGCTGCTCAAATACCCGGTGTTCGACTGCTGGGGCAACCACGACGGGCCGCCGGTCGGCAAGGAGAAGCGAGGCTTCAGCACGCAGGCGAAGCTGATCGAGCGAAACCGGGCCCGGCTCGCCGGGGGGATGATCTCCCGGCTCTCCGAGAACGGCCTCCACTATTCCTGGGATTGGGACGGCGTCCACTTCCAGATGCTCGGCATTTATCCCGCCGACACCCAGCACGCGGAGGTGAAATACAACCGGGTCTGGCATGACCCGCAGCAAGCGCTCGAGTTCTGCAGGGACGATCTGCGGGAATCCGTGGGAGACTCAGGCCGGCCGGTCGTGATCGCCGCCCACTCGGGCTTCGACACCGATTGGTGGCACCCGGAGGACTGGGCCGCCTTCTACGAGGCTGTCGAGCCCTATAATGTCGTTCTCTACATGTTCGGCCACACCGGCACCGGCGTCTGGGGCTGGAGCCCGTCCTCCGAAGCCCCGAAGCTGCAATGCATCAACACGGGCCAGACGACAAAGGGCTTCTTCGTGGTCCGAATCACCGCCGACCGGCTGCGGGCCGGTTACCGCTGCAAGGACGGCCGGGTGACGACCGACGGGGGCTGGACTTGGAAGTTTCCACTCGACGTGCCGATTGAGCGGGTGGCCCCGGCAGGCCTCGTCGGTCGGGCGGCCGCGGGAGCCGCCCGATGAGTCGAATCCTTCCGGCCGCTGCGGTTTCCCGCCGCTCCTTCCTCGGGCATGCCGCCGGAGGACTCTCGGCCGCGGCGGCGGTTCCCACGCCGGCCGCACGGCGCGTTGAGGTCGACGCCACGATCGCCTTCTTCGTCGTGGGTGACACCCACTTTTTCGCCGACGCCGCGGCTCCCGACCGGCTGCACGACCGGTCAGCCGCGGTCACCGGAGCCCTCGTGGATCGGCTCAACGCGCTGCCCGGCCAGGAAATCCCGGAGCGGTCGGGGGGCGGCGTGGTGCGGGAGCCGTTCGGCGTCATCCATGCCGGCGACGTGATCGACACCGGCGACAAGCAGGGGAAGCTCCAGGCCGCGATGCAGCGGACGGAAGTGGCCGCCTTCGAGCGGGTGATGGGGCTCACCGGCGCGGACGGCGGCCTCGCCTATCCCGTCTACGAAGTCCACGGCAACCATGACGGCCCGGCCGGCAAGGGGCCGGCGATCGAGCGGATCAGCGAGCGGAACAAGGCCCGGCCGCGGGTCGATCACATCTCGACGAACGGGCTGCACTACGCCTGGGACGTGGGTGACGTGCGGTTCGTGAACCTCGGGATCGTGGTGGGCTCGGTGCCGGGGATCGCCCGGCGGCGGCGGTACGCTCCGCTCGAGAGCCTCGACTTCCTGGTGGCCGACTTGCGGGACAACGTGGGCGACAGCGGCCGGCCGGTGGTCCTCACCCACCACGTCGATATCGCCCGCTACACGGCCCCCGTGCCGGCCGACGCCCCGTTCGCCGACAAGGAGTGGGATCCGGCGGACGTGGGGGGCTTCTTCGCGGCCCTCGGGGACTCCAACGTGGCGGCGGTGTTCTACGGCCATACGCATGCCCGCCAGGTGTGGCGGTGGAACGGCCAGGCCTGCCGGCCCGCCGGCGAGGCGATCGCGGAAGGTGAGACCGGCGGCGACGGCCCCCGGGAAATCGACGTGTTCAACGTGGACAACTCGTCGCACTTCGCGGGGCCGAACCAGGCCGTCTTCTACGTCGAACTCGGCCCCGACGGGCTCACGGTGCGGGAGTATGCGACCAAGGACGGCTGGCAGACCGGCCGCTGGGCGCCGCTCGTCTGGCGCCGGGCCGCCGCCGTCGCGGCATCGTGATCGAACCAGGGGCTGAAATCGAAACAGGGATCGGGATCAGGAAAGCGGAGTGGCCGCAATGAACAGGAACGCGTGGATCGGATGGAAGTTGATGGCGGCGTGGCTGGGCGGCGTCGCCTGCGCGGCGGCGGGCGTGACCCGGGCTGAGGTGCCCCCGGTGCCGGCCGAGGCCGCGGAGCTCAAGCCGATCCGGTTCGCCGTGATTGGAGACTTCGGCCTGGACGGCTGGAAGCCGAAGAGCAACCCCGACGACGGCACGAAGCCGCACGAGCGGCGGAACCCGCATCAGGCGGCCGTCGCCGATCTGGTCGCCTCCTGGAAGCCGGACTTCGTGGTCACGACCGGCGACAACAACTATCCCAAGGGGGAGGCATCGACCATCGACGCCAACGTGGGCAAGTATTACGCGGCCTTCATCGGCAACTACAAGGGCATCCACGGCCCCGGTGCCGACCAAAACCGGTTCTTTCCCGTGCTCGGCAACCACGACTGGGATGCCCCCGGCGTCCGCTGCCAGCCCTACCTGGACTATTTCACGCTGCCGGGCAACGAGCGGTATTACGAGTTCGTCTGGGGGCCCGTGCACTTCATCATGCTCGACAACGATGGCCGCGAGCCCGACGGCTCGAAGCGGGGCTCGAAGCAATACGAGTGGTACCGCGAGGTGGTGAAGGCGAGCCGGTCACCCTTTCAGGTCGTGGTCGCTCACCATCCGCCCTTCTCATCCGGTGAGCACGGCGGCCACGATCGTGCCGACTGGGGTTTCCACGACCATTGCGTTGAGTTGATGCTGGCAGGCCATGACCATAACTACGAGCGGATCGAGCGCGGGGACGCGATCTACGTGGTCAACGGGGCCGGCGGGGCGAACGTCCGCCGGATGCACGAGCCGGTGGCCGGAAGCAAGTCGCGGTTCACCGGCAAGCACGGGGCGATGCGAGTCGATGTCGCGCCGGCCGAGGGCGACCCGGAGGCATGGACGCTCACATCACGGTTCATCACCGTGGGCGGGCTCGAAGTGGATGTGTTCAGGATCACGCGCCCGGGGCGGTGAGGCCGCCACATGATGCATGGAGGCCGGCGGATCGCTCGCGGCTCACCGCACCGGCACGAGCGCTTCGGTTGCCAGCGGGCCGGACGCCGCCGGAGACTCGACCGTCACCCGGACGTGGCCGGCCGCCGGCAGCGTGCCCTGCCAGGGCAGGTCAATGACCAGACCACGGCGGCGGCCGG
>CAYRNG010000190.1:0-6568 GCA_964425395.1 uncultured Candidatus Kuenenia sp.
CAGGGAGACCGGTGGCGGATCGCCTCCTACCGCGAGTTCACCGACGATCCGCTGCCGACGCCGCGGGAGGTTTTGCAGGGAGCGGCCTGGATCGTGGGCGACTGGGTGGACGAAAGCCCCGCGGGCCGAACGGAGATCTCCTTCCGCTGGAGCGACGACGGCAACTTCCTGATCGGTGACTACCGGATGTCGGCGGCGGGGGCTGGCGAATCAAAGAGCACGCAACGGATCGGCTGGGATCCGGTCAACGGCCAGGTTCGGTCCTGGACGTTCGACGATGACGGCGGATTTACCGAGGGCCGCTGGGTCCGCACCGACGAAGGCTGGGTGGTGTCCTCCCAGGCCACGATGCCCGACGGCACCAGCGGAGCCGCCACGCTTCTGATCACCGTCAAAGACGCGGATCATCTCCTCATTCGCGGCACCGACCGCTCCATCGGCGATGTCGAAGAGCCTGATTTCGAGATGACGATCGCTCGCAAGCCTCCCCAGCCGGGAGTCGCCAAGTGACCATGCCGCACCGTTTCCCGTTGCATCACCCCTCGAGTCTCGTCATGCGTCTGCCCGCTTCAGCTCTGCTTGCTCTGTTCGCCCTGACCATGGGCATCCTGCCGCCGCAGGCTTTTGCTCGCCCCGGCGGCGGTGGTCACCATGGCGGTGGAGGGCACCGTGGCGGCGGTGGTGGACGGCCTGCGGGAGCCATGGCTCGACCCTCTGGCGGCATGGCTCGACCCTCTGGCGGCATGGCTCGACCCTCTGGCGGCATGGCCCGGCCCTCTGGCGGTATGGCCCGGCCCTCTGGCGGTATGGCCCGGCCCCAGATGCCCGGCGGAGGTTCGCGGCCTAGCCTTGGCGGCACAAGCCGTCCTTCACTTCCCAACGCTGGCGGCTCAACCAGACCTGCTCCGTCCCCGGGGCTCCGCCCCGGCGGTTCGGCGGCCCGGCCGGGCATCGGCACCATGCGGCCCCAAGCGGGCGGCGGCACCAGGCCTGCCCCCACGCCCGGCCTGTCGCGGCCCCAGTTGTCCAACCGCCCGGCCACGCTCCCCGGTCAGACCGGAACTGGCGGCGGACTCGCCGGGCGGCCTTCGCCGCGGCCCAATCCTCCCTCACCGGGCCTGGCCAGCCGGCCCGGCGGCGGTGATCGCCCCGGCCCGGGCGGCGTCCAGCGGCCCACGACTCTCCCGGGGCAAGTCCCCGGCGGCGACCGGCCCGGCCTGGGCGGCAATCGCCCCACGACGCTTCCCGGTGATCTGAGCAACCGGCCCGGAGGCGGCGGCAATCGTCCCGTGACGCTGCCCGGTGACCTCGGCAACCGACCTACCGTTGGTGGCAATCGACCTACCGTTGGTGGCAATCGCCCGGGGATCGGTGGAAACCGCCCTGGGCTTGGTGGCGAGCGGCCGGTCACGCTGCCGGGAGAGTTGGCCAATCGTCCCTCGGATCGGCCCGGAATCGGGGGCGACCGCCCCTGGAACGGCGGCAACCGGCCTGGAATTGGCGGCAACCGCCCCGGGATCGGAGATGGCAACAACTTTTGGAACAGCGGCAACATCGGGAGCGGCAACATCGGCAGCGGCAACTGGGGAAACAACAACAACTTCAACCACATCAACGTGGGTGGCGGCTGGGGGCTGCCCGGGTATGGCGGCGGCTGGGGTTACGGTGGCCCCGGCTATGGCGGCTGGGGTTACGGCGGCTGGGCCAACCAGTGGAACAATGGCTTCGTCAATCCCAACTACGGCGGCTGGTACAACGGCTGCTGGGGGGGCAACTGGGGCGCGGGTGGAGGCTGGTGGGCTCCCTTCGCCGTGGGCGCGGCCACCTGGGGCCTCGCTTCCACGCTCGGCAACTGGGGCTGGGGCTACGGCGGAGCGGGCTACATGAATCCCTACTATGCCGGGATCCCGGCCTCGGTCGTGGCCACGTCTCCCTACGACTACTCGCAGCCGGTCGTGGTCTCCAATTACGTCACCAACGACAGCAACCTGACCGACGCGAGCACCGTGCAGGGTGCGACGGCGACGAGCACCGCCGCCCCATCCGACGCAGCCTTCGACGCCGCCCTCGCTTCCTTCCGGCAGGGCGACTACGCAGCGGCCCTCGCCGGCTGCGACAAGGCGGTCAAGCAGGCTCCGAACGACTCGGTGATCCACGAGGTGCGGGCCTTGGCGCTCTTCGCCCTGGGCCGCTATCCCGAGGCGGCCGCGACCCTCAACGCCGTCCTGGCCACGGCGCCGGGGATGGACTGGACCACGATGAGCAGCCTCTATGGCTCCGTCGACTCCTATACGGGGCAACTGCGGAAGCTCGAAGACTTCTGCCGGGCCAACCCCGACAATCCTGCGGGCTACTTCGTGCTCGCCTACCACTACCTCGTGGGCGGCCATGCCGAGATGGCAGCCGATGCGCTGCGGGTGGTGGTGGCCAAGCAGCCGGGTGACGTGGTCGCCAAGCGGCTCCTCGACACGCTGGATCCGCCGGCCGACAAGCCGGCCGATCAGCCCCCGGCAACCCGGCCGGAGCCGACCAAGGCGGCCACCGAGGCCATCGGCCCGGAAACAGACCTGGTGGGCACCTGGAAGGCGACTGCCGGCAAGGACTCTCTGGAACTCGTGATCACGGAAAACTCGCAGTTTACCTGGAAGGCCACGCCGACCGGCCGTGATCCAGTCGCCATTTCCGGGATGATCGAGACGGCCCGCGACGCCATCGCGTTGGTCAGCGAGGCGGCCGGGACCATGACCGGCACGGTGGCCTCCAAGGGGGCCGACGCCTTCGAGTTCAGCCTGGCCGGGGCCCCGGCCGGAGCCCCGCCACTCGCCTTCCAGCGATCCAAACCGTGAGCCACCCCTCCCAGCCCGGTTCGGTTCCTGGCGGGGAATGACCGCTTGCTTGGCAGCCTCAGGCAGCCCTACGATTTTCGAGCATGCAACGGTTCGATGACTTCGATGCCTGGGGGGCTGAAATCAGCGGCGCCAGCCTGCAACTGGCCTGCGACGGGGTCGAACTCCGCTCCTGGACGCTCGCCAGGCTCAGCCTGGGGAGCGTGGTCGTGCAGGTGGCCACGGAGGGGGGCGGCAACATCTGCTACGGCGGCAATGCTCACGCCGGCACGATCCTGTTTCTGCCCCTGACCCATTCCGCAGCCCACGTGGTCAACGGCCAGCCGCTCGACGAACACTCGCTCCTGGCGATTCCGCAGGGGGCTGATTTTCGGATCCACGTCCGCCGCCGGGCCCATGCCTGGTGCTCGATCGCCCTGCCGCTCAACCTCCCGGGCACCTCGGCCTGGATTCCGCGCTGCCCGCAGGGCATCCCCCGCCTCCGGCAACTGGTCACGGGGATCGCCGGAAGCCTGCCTGCCGCACCAACCAGCACGCCGGCACACCAGGCTGCCGGCCGTGAAATCCTCACCGCGGTGCTCAACTGCCTCGCCCCGCCCGCGGCCGAACCGCTCCCCGCCACCCGCTCCCCCCTGGGCCGGCCCCGGCTCGACCGGGGCAGCATCATCCGCCGGGCGATGGGGCTGATCGAGACCGTCCCGATCATGCCGACCGCCGCCGACCTGGCCGCCACCGTCGGTGTCACCAGCCGCACGCTCCTGCGGACCTTCCAGGAGTCGTTCGGCGTGCCCCCGAAGCGTTATCTCATGCTCCGGGAACTGCATGCCGTCCGTCGCAGCCTTCGGGAGGCCTCGACCGAAGACGCGACCGTGGCCGAGGTGCTCACGCGGCACGGAGTCTGGGAATTCGGCCGGTTCGCGGCCCGCTACCGCCGGCAGTTCGGCGAGTCGCCGGCCGAAACGCTCCGCCACTGAGCCCGCCCCTGGGACCACCATGACCAACCCTCGCGCACCGTCCTGCTCCAGCCGCCGCCTTCTCCACCTGGCCGGCGCGGTCCTGGTCCTCGCCACCGCGGCATCGCAGAACCGCCTGGCCGCCGCCGAGCTCGACCCGCTTCCGTCGTGGAACGACGGGCCCGCCAAGCGGGCGATGCTCGAGTACGTCCGCCGGGTGACCGACGCAGGCTCGCCCGACCATGTCCCCGGGCCCGAGCGGGTTGCCGTGTTCGACAACGACGGCACCCTCTGGCCGGAGTATCCACTGCCGTTCCAGGCCGCCTTCCTCGTGGACACCTTGCGAACGCGGGCGGTCGCCGAGCCGACACTCCGCGACGATCCGATGGTCAAGCCGCTCCTGGCCGGCGACCTGGCGACGCTGATGGCCGGCGATCGCCATGAGGGGCTGCTCCACGTCGTCGGCCTGACGCACGCGGGGCTCACGGTGGACGAGTTTCAGGCCGCCGTCGCGGCCTGGATCGCCTCCGCCGAGCACCCGCGGTTCCAGCGCCGCTACGACCGCCTCACCTACCAGCCGATGCAGGAGCTGCTCGCCTTCCTGCGGGCCCAGGGGTTCAAAACCTGGATCGTGTCGGGGGGCGGGGCCGACTTCATGCGAGTCTGGTCGGAGCGGGTCTACGGGAACCCGCCCGAGCAGGTGATCGGCTCGACCGGCCGGACGCGGTTCGAGTTGCGGGGCGACGGCCCCGTGCTGGTCAAGACGCTCGACCACCTGTTCGTGGACGACAAGGCCGGCAAGCCGGCCGCGATCCATCACGGTATCGGCCGCCGGCCGATCGCCTGCTTCGGCAACAGCGACGGCGACCTGGCGATGCTGCAGTACACGACCGTCGGCAACCCGCAGCCGTCGCTCGGCGTGATCATCCACCACACCGACGCCGACCGGGAGTATGCCTACGACGCTCATCCCAAGGGCACCGGCCGGCTGGTCGAGGCCCTCGCGGAGGCCCCCCGCCGCGGCTGGACGGTCGTGGACATGAAGCGTGACTGGGCCCGCATCTTCGCGGCCGAGCCGCCGGCGAGCGGTCCGCCGCAGGAGTGAGCCTGGCGGTCGGAAAGAGCGGCGTCCCCTTTTCCGGTCAGGGCAAAAGCCCGGCGGCGATGCGGCGGATTGCCTCGGGCAGAAGGCCGCACTCGGCCGCGAACACGCGGGCCGCCAGTGACTCGGGGCTGTCGTCGGGCAGCACCGGCACGGTCTCCTGGAGCAGCACTCGGCCGTGGTCGTATTCGTCGTCCACGAGATGCACCGTGCAGCCGCTCACCGTGCAGCCCCGCTCCAGCACCGCCCGGTGGACGTTCATCCCGTGGTAGCCCCGACCCCCGAAGGCCGGCAGGAGCGAGGGATGGATGTTGATCACCCGGCCGGTGAAGTCGGCCGGCACCTTGATCAGATGGAGGAAGCCAGCCATCACCGCCAGGTCGACCCGGGCCTGGCGGCAGGCCGCGAACAGCGACTCGCTCCAGGCCGCAAGCGGCTGCCCCCCGGGGGGCAGGACGCGGACGGGAATGCCCGCCCGCTCCGCGATCCGCACCCCCCGCACGTCGCCCCGGCTGGCCACGACCACGGCCACGGTCGCCGGCAGGCCTTTGGCCTCGATCCGCTCGAGCAAGTTGGCGAGCGTGCGGCCGGCCCCCGAGAGAAACACGGCCAGCCGGAGATGACGCGGTTCAGCCATAAAAAAATGGTGCCAGCCACCAAATCTGGGCAAGCCAGGAAACCTTGCTCGCGCAGATTACCCAGATTTGGTGGCTGGCACCTTTAGCACCTTCATGGTCAGTGGATGGCCGTCGATCTCGAGCGGCTCGGCTCCGTCCCCCAGAGCGCCGTCGGCCGCCACGCTGGCCGCGGCCGCGAGCGTCTCGGCCGCCACGTAGTCGAGGTGAGCCTCGAGAGCCGCCCGCAGCTCGGCCGAAGGCGTCGCAAAGGCCAGTTCGATCCGGTCGGTGAACTCGAGGTCGAGCGCCTTGCGACGGGTCTGCACTGCGTGCACGACCTCGCGGACGAGCCCCTCGGCCACGAGTTCGGGCGTGAGCTCCTTGGCCACGACCACCACCGCCCGCGGCCCCTCGGCAGCCGCCCAACCGGGCTTGGCCGTCGTCCGCACGAGCACGTCCCCTTCCTCGAGCAAGGCCGCGCCGCCGCCGGCGAGCGGCAGCCGCGCCTGGCCCGAGTCGTGGATGCTCTTGAGAATGGCGGCGGCGTCGGCCGTGGCGAGGGCCTGCTTCACCTTGGGGAGGTCCTTGCCCAGCCGGGGCCCGAGTTTCTTGAGGTCGGGCAGGATCGTCCGCTCGATGTAGCGATCAGGCTCGCGGCAGATCTCGAACTGCTTGACGTTCAGCTCATCGCAGACGAGCTCGGCGTGGGCCGCCAGCCATTCGGCATCGCCCAGGGCCGGGTCGGCCAGGATCACCTCCACCTTCGAGAGCGGCTGGCGGACTTTCAGCTTCTCGGTGGCCCGGGCCGCCCGGCCGAGCGAGGCGACGTCGCGGACGACCGCCATCCGCCGCACAAGATCGCGATCCACGAGCGAGTCGTCGCCGCCGGGATAATCGGTGAGGTGCACGCTCTCGGGGGCCGTGCCGCCGAAGGCCGCCCCGGCCAGGTTCCGCCAGATCGCCTCGCTCACGAAGGGCACGAACGGCGCGGCCAGCCGGGCGATGGCCAAGAGCGTCTCGTAGAGCGTCCAGTAGGCGTCGAGCTTGTCG
>CAYRNG010000191.1:0-14132 GCA_964425395.1 uncultured Candidatus Kuenenia sp.
CAGACCTACCGCCTCGATTACCAGACCGTCTACGACGAACGTCAGGTGACGGCCGAGCGCGTCTCGTATGAGACGGTCTACGACACGAAGACCTACACCGTGCAAAAGCCGGTCTGGGAGACGCAGACCCAGGAGCGTCGCTACACGGTACAGCGGCCCGTGTGGGAAACGCAGACCCGCGAGGAGCGCACGACGGTCATGAAGCCGGTCTATGAGACCGTCATGCAGCAGCAGGTGCAGACGGTCCGCCGGCCGGTCTACGAGACGAGTCTCCAGGACCAGAGCTACACCGTGGCCGAGCCGGTCACCACCATGCAGACCACCTACTCGGTCGGCTCGCAGGCGGTCGATACGGTCACGCCCGTGGCCACCCCCGGGCAGACGGCCCTGGCCTGGACGCCGGGCGGCTGGGCGGTCAATCCCTACACCGGCCTGGCCACCTGGCAGCGGGGGGGCTACGCCTGGATGATGACGCCCGGGACCGTCGTCAATCAGGTCAACCGCACCTACCAGCCGGTCGTCACGCCGGTGCAGGTGCCGCAGACGACTTACGTCAATCGCGTGGTCACCCAGA
Organism: uncultured Candidatus Kuenenia sp.; assembly: GCA_964425395.1. Taxonomy (GTDB): domain Bacteria; phylum Planctomycetota; class Planctomycetia; order Pirellulales; family UBA1268; genus QWPN01. The sequence goes on from CAYRNG010000191.1 coordinate 575, forward strand.
AGGTGCCGATTCAGACCGTCCGCTACGTTGACGAGCAGGTGGTCCAGCAGGTGCCCGTCCAGACCATGAAGATGGTGGCGGAGACGGCCGTCCGCCAGGTGCCGGTCCAGACCGTCCGCAAGGTGGTCGAGCGGGTGGAGAACAAGGTGCCGGTCCAGGTCTGTCGGATGGTGCCCGAGGAGCAGGTCCGCCAGGTGCCGGTCCAAGTGATGAAGGTCGTAACCGAGGAGCGGGTCGAGCCGGTCCAGGTCCAGGTCATGAAGTATGTGGCCGAGGAGCGGTCCGTGCAGGTGCCCCGCGTGGTCCAGAAGCAGGTGCCCTACACCTACACGGTGCGGAGCCCGCGGACGGTGGTCACCAAGGTGCCGCTTGATCCCTGCGGCAATCCGCTGCCCGCCCCGCCGGCCACCTCCGCGGCCCCGGCGGCGGCCCCCGCGGCCGCCGCCCGGCCGGCCCTCGACCCAGCCCCTGCCAAGACCTACAGCGACCGGCCTGCCGACGCTCCGCAGCGGGCGGCCGAGGGCTGGGGCTCCTCCGACCTGCCGCATGCCGATCCCAAGGCGGCCGAGGCCGAGGCGGTGCGGGCCCAGCGGCCGGCGGCCGAACTTGGCTCCGAGGTCGAGCGGCCCGAGGCGATTCCCTCCCCCCGCGAGTCGGCCCCGAGCCCCGAGCCCACCGTCGCCCCCCCCGGCCCGAGCGTCGAACCGGCCCCGCCCGCCCACGACCAGCGAGACGTGCCGGCCACCGGCACCAGCGGCCGGCCCCTCCTGCGACCCCTGCTCACCGGCCACACCACCTGACGCCACCCGAAGTTCGATGGGCAGAGGGGTAGCCCGTGCTATCTCGACGGCGTTGGAAAGCGTCCGTAGGCAGGATGCCGAAGGACGGTTTCCATCGAGCGAGCTGAAGGCAGGATGCCGGAAGCGAGCGTCCGGCGAAATGGCACGGTCTACCCCGGCTTCCGCGGCAGGGCGTGCTGAAATCCCCAACGAGTCAAATTTCCTACTAGACTATTTCATTCGTAGGCCTTCGTCTGCCCGGGAGATAGGTTGCCCATGCGTTCGCTCCCCACCACCTGCCTCGTGGCCGGCCTGCTCGTGGCCGCGAGCCTCTCCGGCTCGGCGGCCGAGCCGCTCAAGGCGCTGATCATCGAGGGCCAGAACAACCATGCCGTCTGGCCGAAGACGACCCAGATGATGAGGCGGTATCTCGAGGAGACAAAGCTCTTCACGGTGGACGTCGTCACCCATGCCCCCCGCGGGACCGACCCCGACTTCAAGCCCGCCTTCGCCGACTATGCCGTGGTGATCAGCAACTTCGGCCACGGGGCGGCCGACTGGCCGGCCGAGACCAAGGCCGCCTTTGAAGACTATGTCCGCGGCGGCGGCGGCTTCGTGGCCGTGCACGCGGCCGACAATTCGTTCCCGGCCTGGGACGCCTACAATCGGATGATCGGCCTCGGTGGCTGGGGAGGCCGCAACGAGAAGAGCGGCCCCTATGTCTACTACGACGAGGCGGGCAAGCTCGTCCGCGACCAGGCGGCCGGCAGCGGCGGCAGCCACGGGCCGCAGCACGAGTTTCCGATCGTGATCCGCGATGCCGACCATCCGGTCACTCAGGGCATGCCGGCCAGCTGGATGCACACCAAGGACGAGCTCTACGACAGCCTGCGGGGGCCGGCCGAGAACATGACTGTCTTGGCCACCGCCTGGTCGCCCAAGACAAAGCGGCACGAGCCGATGATCATGACGATCGGCTATGGTGACGGCCGCGTGTTCCACACGCCGCTGGGCCACGAGATCTACTCGCTTGAATGCGCCGGCTTCATCACGACCTTCCAGCGGGGCTGCGAGTGGGCGGCCACCGGGAGTGTGAGCCAGAGCCTGCCCGATGACTTCCCGGGCGAGCAGGTGTCGAGCCGGCCCTTCCAGTGGGACTGAGCCCGGGGCTGCGGCCGGAAGAGAGTCGGCCGCTGGCTTCCGCCGGAAAACTGCGGTTCCCACGTGGCGACCAGTAGCAGGCCCGGCAGGCAGGCGGTAAATTCCCGTCACGGGTTCGCCACGAACCGGCTCGCCCGCCCGGATGGATCCGCCTCGCTCATGTCGCACCTGGTCACGGACGCCCCCGCGGCCGCCCCTCAGGCCACCCCGGCCTGGGCGGAGCCGGCCGACGACCCCAGCCCCGGCGTTCGCCGGCTCCACTCGGCCGCGATGATGGCCGAACTGCTGGGCGTGCCGCCGGCGGCGGTGCGGCATTGGATCCGCACGGGCCTGTTGGCCGTGGCCCAGCGGTCGGGGTCGCTCGAGTGGCTCGACTTTGGACAGCTCGTCGTCGGCCGGCAGCTCGCCCGGCTCCTGGCCGCCGGGCTGTCGCTCCGCGAGATCGATTCCCAGCTGGCCGGCTTCACCCGCCAGGAGTCCCAGGCGGCGGTGGCCCAGGGCCTGGTCGTGGCCGACGGCCGACGGCTCTCGATCCTTCAGGACGGCCGGCTGCTCGGGCCGGGCGGCCAACTGCAGTTCGCCTTCTCGGGCCCGCCGCCCGGCCTGGTGCCGACCGCCGGCGCGGGGGGGGACGGGCCGGCGGTCGTGGAGCTGGTCGAGCGGGCTGGGGCGGTTGCTCGGCAGCTGCCGGGCCAGCCGGCCGATCGGGCAGCCGGCGAGGGGGATCTGGTGGCCGAGATCCTCGACTTGGCCGACGACCTGGAGGCGGCTGGCGAGTATGCCGAGGCCGCCGAGGCCCTCCGGGCGGTGCTTCAGGCCGAGGGGCCGAGTGCCGCGGTGAACTTTAATCTTGCCGAGCTGCTCTATCGGGCCGGCGACCTGACCGCCGCTCGGGAGCGGTATTACGCGGCCATCGAGCTCGACGGCGAGCATCTCCGGGCCCGGGCGAGCCTGGGCTGCGTGCTGGCGGAGCTGGGTGAGGAGGAGCTGGCCCTGGCGGCGCTCGAGGGCGTCCTCCGCCAGGAGCCCGACTATGCCGACGCCCACTGGCACGTGGCCGGCGTGCTCACGGCGCTGGGGCGACCGACCGACGCCCGCCGGCACCTGCGGCGGTTTCTGGTGCTCGCCCCCGAGAGCCCCTGGGCGGCCCTGGCCCGCGACCGCCTCACCTGACTTTAGCCGCGGTCACCGATACCGCTCTTCGCTGCAACGCACCGTCCCCTGGCTCGCGCCAGGGGCTTCCTTACGCCATAGAAACCCCGGGCGCGAGCCCGGGGACGGTGGGAACGAAAACCACCCCATCAACCACAACGCAACGCCCACCCCGCCAAACCCCCAATCCGGCAGACTGCACGTCCGCCCCACGGCCCCTCAGAGGGCGTCTTCGGTGCGGAGGGTGAGCTCGACGAGCCGCTCGAGGGCCTCGGCCGGCGATTCGTGGGGGAAGTTGCTGAGCACCACTTCCTTGGCGTAGAGCTTGCCGATGTAGCGGCGGTGCCGGGCGGTGGAGCTGCGGCTGGCCAGGAAGTCGCGATGGGCCGAGTTGATCACGATCTCGTTGGCGGCCGGCTCGTACCGCGATCGCCAGGGGCGGCCGTGCTCAGCCTCGAGCCGGTAGGAGGGCAGGCCGCGGGAGGCGGGACCATCCCCATCGCCGGCGTCGGCGATGAACTTCACGGCCACGCGGTCAACCACCTCGAGCTCACCCTGCCGGGCCACAACCTCCACCTCGGCCAGGCCGGCCTCGTCGGACCGCACCCGGCAGGCGGTGCCGTCGGCCGAGAGCCAGGCCGTGCCGGCCGCCAGCCGCCAGTGGAGCGAGACGCCCGCCGTCACGCTCACGCCCGCCGCATCGCGGGCCACAGCCACGAGCCGCACGTCGCTGCCCGGAGCCCGCCGCGGATGCCGCGGCACGATCCGCACCGCCGCCAAGGGGCCGGCCTCAGGCGGAAAGAGCGTCGGCTTCGCTCGAGCAGGCCCGCCGGCTGCCTCGCCGTCTGCCTCGTCCATGAGTGGCTCGCCCCGCCCGCCGGCCGCCGCTCCATTGCCCGGCTTGGGCACATCGAAGAACAGGTAGTCTTCCGGCGGCAGGTCGGCCAGCGCGGTCGTGAAGGCCTTGTGCACCTGCTTGAGGATCTGCCGGCTGGCCCGCTCCGTCTCGGCCGCCTCGAGGCTGCCCAGAGCCGCCTCAATGTCGCGGCCGATCGTCTCGGCGACGCTGACGAGCGTCTCGAAGGCCGCATCGGCCACCACGCCGCTGCGGGTGCCGGGGGCCAGGGCCAGGGGCTCGAAGTCGATCAGCCCCTCGATCCGGCCGTCGTTCCAAGGGCTCTGCTGAAAGGGGATCAGCTCGCTGATCTCGCGGAGCACGCGGGTGCCGTCCTTGCAGAGCGCGATCCCCCCCTGCCCCGCGTTCGTGCCGCCCCCGTCGGCCCGGGAATAGATCTCGACCTGCACGTCCCCCAGCGGGGTCGGGTAGCGGCGGGGGATCTCCAGCGGCTCGCCGTCGAACTCCTTGGGCACCACCGGAATCTGCCGGTGGGCGAGCCGATCGATGACGACCAGCTGCACGCCGGTGCGGCGGATCCGGTCGCGGAGCTCGGCCGACAGGTAGCGGGCGATCTTCTCGCCGGTGACGACGTTGCGGGTGGCGGTCAGGAGCGGCCCCACGGCCACGCGGGTGCCGGCAGCGGCCAGGAGGCCCCGCACCGGCCGGATGACGTATTCGCGGCGGCCGCGGACCAGGTGCATCTCGAAGGCTCGGCCGTCGCGGCCCGGCGAAGTCATCCGCAATTCCTCGCCCAGGCTCCAGAAGCTGAGCAGGCCGATGCCGAATTCCCCGTGCACGCCCCGCCGGCCGTGGGCGTCGAGCTGCCGCTTCATCGAGTCGCAGAGGTGGGTGGCGATCCGCTCGAAGTCGGGCCGCCCCTCGGCGTCGGCCGCCACGCCCCGACCGTCGTCCTCGACCTCGAGGAAGGTCCGGCCCCGGTGGCGGCGGCGGATCACCCGCACGCTCCCGGCCCCGGCGTCGATGGCGTTTTCGACCAGCTCGCAGATCGCCTTGAGCGGATGGGTCTGGGAGTGGGCGATGATCGTGATCGCGTTCCACTGGTCGCCGATCCGAAGCGTGCCGGTGGTCGCGGGTGGCGTGCGGGTTCCCATGGGGAGCATCCTCCCCTTTTTTGGGCCGCCGTCCAGCGGCCGCCGGGAAATCCGCCGCCTACTGGGTCAGGTCACCGGAGCCGGTCGGGGCCGGCAGCGTGGCGATCCGCATCCGGGCCTCGGAGGCGACCAGGTAGGGCCGCTTGTATTCGGGCATGTAGCCCTTGGCCCCGCGGACGGAGACCTGCTGGCCGACCAGCGGGGCGAGGTTCACGCCCGGCTGCGGGGTCACGAACACGAGCACGTTGTTGTTTGGATCCACGAGGGCCCAGCGGGGGGCGTCGGGCCGCCGCGAGACGACCGTCGCCAGCCGGCCGGTCGTCTCCACCTGGTCGGGCGGCGTCCAGTCGGGCCGGCCGTCGGCCGGTCGGCCGCTGGGCAGCACGCCGGGCCGCACCGGCCGCGAGCCGAGTGCCGCCAGGCTCGACCACATCCCTCCCAGCCGCAGCGCCGAGGCCTCCGGCTCCGCCGCAGGCAAAAGCGCTAGCTGCCGGGCCTGGATCTCCTCGAACCGGGCCAGCCGGGCGTCGATGGCCTGGGCCCGGGTCCGCTCCGCGGCGGTCGTCGCCCGGGTGGCGGCCAGCCGGAGCCGGTCGCGGATCGGCGGCAGGTTCCAGGATTCGCTCGCCCCGGCCACGGCCAGCGACAACGCCAGGTCGATGTCTGCCAGTTCATCGGCCGGCACCGCGGCGGCCCCGGTGGCCACGGCCGGCTCGGCGGCCGGCGTCGAGAGATCGAAGACGTTCGTGCCCCGAGGCAGCCAGCCCGAGAGCAGCCTCGTCATGCCTCCCTGCTCGGTCAGCCGGCCGGGGGCGCCGGCCGGGCCGGCCGCGGGCTCGTCGAGGTCGGCCACGGCCTGGGTGAGGGCGGTGCCGGCGTCGCGAATCGCGGCCAAGGCCTCGCCGGCGGCGGCCAGGCCCGCGGCAGGCTCGGGGCGGTCGAGGGCCGGCGCCAGCGCCGGCGGCAGGTCGAGGTCGGGCCCCCAGGCCCAGCGAAACTCGCCCGCCGGCGGTTCGATCCGCAACCACTCGCCGGCATGCCGGCCGGCGGGAATCGTGACTCGCTCGATGACCCGCACCCGCTCACCCGCCTCGAGGGCCACCTGCGTCACGTGCCGGAGGTCGTTGAGCCGTGAGCCGACGCGGGCCACGGCCCCGTCGGTCACCACCACCCCCACGAAATGTCCCCGCGGCCACGACTCCGGCGACCGCTGGCCGCCGGCCTCGTCGATCACGTCGGCCGCCCGCACCCAGCTGTAGCTCTCCGGCTGGGGCCGAACGGCGCAGTAGCCCGTCTCGTCGATCGCCCAGACTTCGAGCGGCGTGCCCGGCTCGACCCGGTCGGTGGGATAGAAGCCATCGCCCGGCCCGGCCCGCAGGAGGGTGCCTGCGGCGGTCACGGCCGCCGTGACCGGCAGCTGGTCAGCCGTCGCCAAGCCGCTTCCCACCGCCAGCCCCAGGAGCATGATGGCAGCCGTCAAAGGCCGTCCGCCGACGAGGCTCGTCACAGGCATGGAAAGCAGGCGGGGAAGCATTGCCGATGGTCGCTTCTTTCAGGATCCAAAGACTGGTTGCGGGCGAGCGTGATGCGGCCCGCGACCGCCGGGCAGGGCCCGTTTCAGGCGGCAGAGAAATACAGGCCCTCCCCCGGTGAAACAATCTGAAAAACCGGGCTCTGTTCAGGGATTGCCCGCGGCTGACAGGCCGCTCGAAAAGCGAAAAAAAAGCGCGTAGACGAGGCTTGGGCACCCTCGTCTACGCGCTGGCCGCGGGCGGCCTGGCGGCAGCCCGAGCAAGACCCTTGTAGACCAGCCGGAGGGGCCGCTCAAGCCTCGAATTTCGGCCTCTCAAAAGGCCGCTTTCCAGACCGATCCAGACCGCCAGGAACCCCCTCCTTCGGGGAGTTTCCGGGCGGGCCGGGTGAAGGAGGCAACCTGCGCGGGATCGACCGGCTCGCCTCGGAAGCTGACAGCGTTTGCCTGACAGCACCGGTTTCCCGGGGGAGGCCGACGCCTTATGCTGGCGACCGATCCGTCTGCCATTTTTATTTTCTCGTCTGCCATCTCGAGGAGAACTTCGCCGTGAGCCGGTTGCCTGAATCGCTCCCCGCTTTGTTCCGGATCAGCTGGCTGCGGATCGGCGGCACTTTGATCACGAGCCTCGTGGTCGGCCTGAGCCTCACGGCCCTCGGTACCCTCGGCTGTGCTCCGCGTAGTGGAACGGCGACGAGGGACGACGTGGTCGAGATCGAGATGATCGAGGTCGCGGCCCCGCCGCCTGCAGCTGAGCCGGTCGCCGACAGCAGCGCCGCCGCCCGTCAGGCCATCGACGAGGAGAAGGCCGCCGCCGACAAGGCGATCGACGAGGCGGGCAAATCGATCGAGCCGCCGGCCGAAGAGCCCACCCCCGCTGACGCCCCTGCTCCGGCCGACCTGTGACGAGCGGCCGCACGTTCATCTCCCGTGCCGAAGCCCGCCTGCCGCTCTATGCGGGCCTCGACCTGGGCGGCACCAACATCAAGGCCGCGCTCGTCGATGACTCAGGCCGGCTCGTGGCCTTCCACACCGAGAAGACCCACGCCGAGCGGGGGCCGGAGGACGCGGCCGGCCGCCTGGGCGGGGCGGTGGCCATCCTGGCGGCGGCGGCCGGGGCGGCGGCGGCCGAGATCGCGGCGGTGGGGCTCGGCTCACCGGGGCCGCTCGACCTGGCCGCCGGCACGATCGTGCGAGCGGGCAACCTGGTCGGTTGGGACAACTTCCCGCTCCGGGACCGGGTGGCGGCCCACTGCGGCCTGCCCGTCACCTTCGCCAACGACGCCAATGCCGCCGGCTACGGCGAGTATTGGGTGGGAGCCGGGCAGGCCTATGGGTCGCTCGTCCTGCTCACGCTCGGCACGGGTGTGGGGGGCGGGATCATCATCGACGACGTCAACGTCGAGGGGGCCCACAGCCACGGCTCCGAGTGCGGGCACATGATCGTCGATCCTTCACCCACTGCCCGGATGTGCCCCTGCGGCCACCGCGGGCACCTCGAGGCCTACTGCAGCGCCAAGTCGCTCGTGGCCCGGGCCGAGGAGGCCCTGGCGGCCGGGGCCGGCGGTCCACTCGCCGCAGCGGTGGCGGCCGGTGAGCCGCTGACGCCGATCCTGATCGGCCGCCTGGCTGAGGCGGGCGATCCTCTGGCCACTGAACTCGTCATGGAGACCGCCCGCTGGCTGGGAATCGGGATCGTCTCGCTGTTGCACGCCCTCGACCCGGCTGCGGTCTTGATCGGCGGGGCGATGACCTTCGGCGGCGAACAGGCCCCGGTGGGCCGGGCCTTCCTGGAACGGATCCGGGCGGAGGTCCGCAGCCGCGCCTTCCCGACGCTCGCCGAGAAGACCGTCGTCGGCTACGCCAGCCTCGGCGGCGACGCCGGCTCGATCGGCGCTGCGGGCCTCGCCCGCCTGGCCGCCAGCCGGCGGGCCTGAGGCCACTGGCCCCGGGCCGTTCGACCGATGCGCTCGTGTCGAGCCCCAATACCGTGATCGAGGCCTCGGCCTTCCGCTCGCTTGACCGCCCGCTATACGGGTGTCTATCCTCTCCTCCATGTCCACCGCCGAAAACCGCCGCCTCACGGCCGCTGAATACCTCGCCCGCGAGGCCGACGCCGACATCCGTCACGAGTTTCTCGATGGCGAGATGTTCGCGATGAGCGGCGGATCGCTCTGGCACAACCTCGTCAAGGACAACTTCGCTCATGCCCTCCGCAACCGCCTCGGCGGCCGTGGCTGCCGCGTGGTCACGAGCGACCAACGGATCAAGGTGGACGCCACCGGGCTCTATACCTATCCCGACGTGCTCGTCTTCTGCGGCCCGCCCGAGATGGAGGACGGGGTGCATCACACGCTCACCAATCCGCTTCTCGTGGTGGAAGTGCTCTCCGACTCGACCGAGAAATATGACCGCGGCCTCAAGTTCGGCCACTACCGGCGGGTGCCGACACTGCGGGAATACGTCGTGGTGGCCCAGGACCGGCATTCCGTGGAGGCGTTTTTCCGCCGGCCGGACGGAGCCGAGCCAGCGGGGCCTGCGGACCAGTGGCTGCTCTCCGCGGCTGCCGACCCGGCCGCGGCGATCCACCTCGGGTCGCTCGACATCTCGGTGCCGCTCGCGGCAATCTACGACGGCGTCGAGTTTCCCGCGGCGGCGTGATCCCGCGCTGGCTGCCCGACCCCGAACCGGTGCAGGACGTTCGCGAGCAGCGTGCCGAGTCGCTCGTCTTCATATACACCCCAGGCCGCGGCGACCGAGCCGATGGCAAACACCTGCCCGCCATCGGGCCGCTCCTGGAGGATGATCTCCGAGATCACACCGGCCGGATTGGCGGCCGACAGGTTGGCCGTGGCCGTGTAGTCGGCGATCTTGCGATCGGAGCGGCACTCGGCGAGCACCGTGATTCCCGGCGGATCGGCGACGTCTTCAGAGCCCGGCGGCATGGTGGGCGTGGCCGCCACCAGGATCGAGGGGCGAACGTCGTATTCGTGTCCTACGACACCCAGCCCGGAGAAGAATCCAAACTCCTCGGCTGGCTTCACGCCCACCTCGTGCGGCTCATGAAACAGCGGATGATCGGCGGCGCTGGCCGTGTAGGGCAAAAAGTCGAGCCCTTGGCACCAGCCTGCCGTCTCCAGGCCGGTGAGCTTCCAGCCGGGAGCACCGCAAAACCGCAGCAAGCCGCCGCGGCGGGCATCGCGGCCGTGGTAGAGCTCGCCGGGCTTGGTCCAGGGCCGGCCGAGCATGCCCGTTCCATATTTGCGGCACTCGAGGGCCGCCTCGCCGAGCCGCTCGGCCCGCCAGAACATCGTGTTGCCGGAAAGCGATACCAGACTGCCGCCGCGGGCCAGAAACCGCTCCACCGCCTCGTAGGCCAGCAGCGTCCAATACTCGCTGTGGCCGACGACGATGAGCACCTTGCGATCATCGAGCTCGGTCGGGTTGGCATCGAGATCAAGGTCGCCGATCAGCTCGTAGGGATAGCCGTGCCGCTCGAGCCAGAGATGCAGCCGCCGCTCGCAGGCCACCCACTGGCCCCACGAATCATGGCCGCGGTAGCAACGGTAGGGGTCGGCTGATTCGCAGGGCACGCGGAGGCCCACCTTATAGGTCGGCTGGCCCGCGGCGTGATCGCGATAGAAGCAGCCTGCCGGCAACGCCGGATCGGCCCCCTTGGCCACGCTCCCCTGCCGCCAGTCGTGCCGGCCGGCCGGCTGGTTGGCGGCGAACGGAAACCAGTTGTAGGCCCGCCAGGTGTTGGTGGCGGCGAGCACGAGGATCGGCGGCTTGGTCGCGGCGGCAGGCCGACGGACGATGAAGGTCGCATTGTGCTCGTAGGTCTTGCCGTTGGCCTCGTACTCGAAACGGCCGCAATACAGGCCCGACGGCGCGTCGGCCGGAAGGGCGGGTTCATGGGCCACCGGCCAGTGGCAGTCCACCAGATCGTCGGCGGCCAGCCGCAGACCATGGCCGCGGGTGGGATCTGCCTCGGGATCGTAGGCGTCGTATTTGCCGATCCGGCCGGCCTCGAACGACGGCCCCCCGATCATCCACGTCGCCTGGTTGATGATCCGGCCGTGGTGGCCGTGGCCGGAGGCGTCGCCAACCTGCTCGCCCGTCTCCTCGGCAAACGTCCACCAGGCCAGCGGCGGCGGCTCGGTGAGCATCTCAAGACCGCGGCCGGCGGCAATCTGCTCGATCTGGGCGCTAGCGAGGGCAACGCCATGGATCGCCACGCCGGAAAGGTCTCCATCCAGAAAGTATCCCGCCCGCTCACCCTGGCCGGCGCTACCAAGCCGCAGCGGGGCGTCGGTCGCGAGGCTCAGCCCGGCTCCCCGCTCCCTCGGTCGCTCGGCGACCTGCCTGCCGTCGAGAAAAATCAACAGCCGATCGGCAGCGATCACGGCGGCCACGTGCTGCCAGCGGCGATTGGCGACCCGGGCCTTGGCCGCGGCGAGCCGACCGGTGTCGCCCAGCGGGCCAGCTTCCAAGACGAGCTTTCCGTCTTCGAGATAGAGGCCGTAGCCGCCGGTGGCGTTGTCTCGCCGCCGAGCGATGATCGCCTGCCGTGGCCCGGCCGTGCGAAATGGCCTGACCCAGCAGGAGAGGGTGAGTTCCTCGGCTGCGGCCGGCAGAGGTGAGGTCGCGACGTGCACGTACGACCCCGGATGGATCGGGTGCGGTGCGCTTGGGCCGGCAGCCGTGGCGAGCACGACATCGCGGCTGGTGTCGGCGGGCTCAGCCCCAAGGCGAACGAGCGAGAAGCGATAGTCGACGCTGCTCGACACGTGAAACGGAATCGACTCGCCGGCCCGTACGCTCGCCGGGGCGTAGGCGTGGACGCCAGAGAGGGGCACCGGCAGGTGGGGCGGCAGGTCTGGTTCACCAGGCTGGGGTGAACCCCCAACGGGCTTCGCACCTGACTTGGCCGCGGTCGTGTCTGCACCGCGTGCCGCCCCGGTCAAGAACGAAGAAGCCGCAAGCGTGCCCGCGACCGCGTCGCTCAGCACTTGTCGGCGACCGATCGGCACGCCCGCCTCGGATTCCCCGCTCGTGGCCCGCACCGACCTGCCGGCTGGCCGTCGATCACGTGCCATCGTCCGCCCTCCGTGCCACGAGTTCGAATTGTCCGCCGCCCGCACCCTCGATCCCCCGCAGAAATTCATTGATGACGTTGCTTGCCGGCAGATGCCCGCTGGCCGTCGCCGGCGATCACGGCGTCTTTCCCGGCCCGTTTATTTTCGGCTGCTCGGCGGACTGGGATCGGCTGGAACCGGCCCGCCGGCCGCGAGCTTCTTGGCCATCCCCTCCAGCCAGCGGAGATCTTCGTCGTCGGGCTCGACATCCAGGCCGGCTCGGGCATGGCCGGCCGCCCCCTCGGCATCACCCGCCTTGAGCCGCTCGACGCCCGCGGCGAGGAAGTAGGCCGGTCGAGGATTGGCAACTATCAGCGTCTTCAGCAGATCGACCGCCCGCGAACCGTTGCCGTCGAGCGCGGCCTGGACAGCCTCGGCGTAGAGGGCCGCCTCGTCGTGCTGCGGGCCACTCCCAGGACCGCCGCAGCCGACGAGCCCCCAGGCGAAGGCCAGCACAGCCGCCCACCCGCCGATCAGGGACGGCTGCCATGATGCCCGCAGAGCCCTGTCCGCCGGCATCAGAAACTCCCCGTCGGCTGGCGGTCCCTGCGGTTGCCGAGTCGCTGCCAGACAAGCCCCTCGATCGACTCGCTGAAGAAATGGACGCTGCCGTCGGCCAGCACCCCCTGAACACCCCCGGCATGGCGGCTGGTGAAGGACAGCTCGTTGCGCATCTCGTTCATCGGCACCCCCGTCGACCCGCAAAATTCAGAGATGTCGCAGCTCACGTCGGGGTCATCGCCGCCGATTGCCCAGTGGTCCTTCGTGCCCCGCGGCTCGACGGTGTCGGGAGCGGTGTCGCTCCCGACCGGTTCCGCCTCGGCGACGAGCAGCGTGTTGGACAGCCCGTCCACCACGTGGTCGAAACCCAGTTCGCTGTCGTTGAAGAACAGGCCGTCGAGTTCGAGCATCATTCGGTCGGTCTGGTGCCGGCGACCCTGGTGGACATCCTGCTGGGATGTGGTCAGCCCCGAAGCGCACCCGATGTAGTTGGCCGGCGCCCGCCGCCATACGACCCACCGGTCGTAGGTGGAGCGGTTGTAGACCTGTTGGGGAGCGGTGCTCGAGGGACAGCGGAACACCGGGATCACCTGGGAGCAGGCGACGATCTGCCGCTCCGAGACGTTGCTGCTCAGCGGGGATGGGTTGGGCAGGCCGGGATGCCGCCAGGCAAACTGGGAACCCTCGTCGCAGCCAAAGTCCAGCAGATCGGCTACGGCCTGCTGCTCGAGCTGTGGCAGGATCCAGGCCGTCCAGGCGAGCCCCTGAGCACCCGACTTGTTGGGTGTCCAGCTGTTTCCGGCGGGCAGCCGCCGGGCTGCCGTGTGGTGGGACTGCACCGCCAGTCCAATCTGCTTGAGGTTGTTGCCGCACTGCATTTTGCGGGCCGCCTCGCGGGCTCCCTGCACGGCCGGCAGCAGCAGGGCCACCAGGGCGGCGACGATCGCGATCACGATCAACAGCTCCACCATCGTAAAGCCTGACCGAACCCGATTGGTCGCGGCTGCCCTCGGTCGCATCAGCCCCGCCTCCGCTGCCGCATGCCGGCCAACGCAGCCAGCAGCCCCACCCCCGCCAGCGCGATCGCTCCCGGCTCCGGCACGGCCGCGTATTGAAGCGTCAGATTGCCCCCCACGTCGGCCACGCTGAAGCTGGCCGAGGGCCGCACGCTCGCCAGCGATTGGCCTGCCGCGTCGGGGCCGACGGCAAGCAGGCCGAACAGGCTGCCGTCCCAGCTGGCCGAGGGGCCAACGTCGATGATCGTCCAGCTCTGGTCGTTGTTCCAG
>CAYRNG010000192.1:0-3058 GCA_964425395.1 uncultured Candidatus Kuenenia sp.
CTGGCCCCGCTCGATGCCGTCGCGGGCCACGCCGCGAAGCAGGCAGCCGACGTTGTCGCCGGCCTGTCCGCTGTCGAGCACCTTCTTGAACATCTCGACGCCGGTGACGGTCGTCTTCTCGGCCTTCTCCTTGAGGCCGATGATCTCGACCTCGTCGCCGACCTTGACCAGGCCCCGCTCGATCCGGCCCGTGGCCACGGTGCCACGGCCTTCGATCGAGAACACGTCTTCGATCGCCATCAGGAAGGGCTTGTCGAGCTCGCGGGTCGGCTCGGGGATGTAGGCATCGACCGCGTCGAGCAGGTCGCCGATGCACTTGTTCTTCTCAGGGTCGGCCGGGCTGTCGTAGGCCGGCTTGCCCGCCCCGCGAATGATCGGCACGTCGTCGCCGGGAAAGCCATACTTCGTGAGCAGTTCCCGGATCTCCATCTCGACCAGGTCGAGCAGCTCGGGGTCGTCCACGAGATCGACCTTGTTGAGGAACACGACCAGGGCCGGCACGCCCACCTGCTTGGCCAGCAGGATGTGCTCCCGGGTCTGGGGCATCGGGCCGTCGGCGGCGCTGACCACCAGGATCGCCCCGTCCATCTGGGCGGCCCCGGTGATCATGTTCTTGATGAAGTCGGCGTGGCCGGGGCAGTCGATGTGGGCGTAGTGACGCTTGTCGGTCTCGTACTCCACGTGACTGACCGCGATCGTCACGGTCTTCGTCTCATCGCGGACGGTGCCTCCCTTGGCGATGTCGGCGTAGCTCTTGGCAACCGCCAGGTTCTTGGCGGCCTGCACCGCCACGAGCGCCCCGGTAAGCGTCGTCTTGCCATGGTCGATGTGGCCGATCGTGCCGACATTGACGTGCGGCTTGGTCCGCGTGAACGTGTCCTTAGCCATCGTGTCTCCTCAAAGCTCCTCGGAAATGAAAAACGCAAACAGTGAACGGAACAAACGGCCGCGGCCGCCCCGGGGGGTCCGTCCGGCGACCAGCCGGGCCGAACTCCTCGGAAGAGCTGCTGATGGGATTTGAACCCATGACCTCGTCCTTACCAAGGACGCGCTCTACCAACTGAGCTACAGCAGCGGCGTGGTATTGGATGATGCCATGGGTTTTCAGGAAGGGAAGCGGGTGAAGGGAATCGAACCCTCGTCTTTAGCTTGGAAGGCTATTGCTCTACCATTGAGCTACACCCGCGGGGCCGAAAAACCGCCGAGCGAGGCCGGCCCGGGGCTGCGGGCAGGCGGTCGGTGAGTCGCCGGACGGAATGACACTGGGGAGTGCAGGATTCGAACCTGCGAAGGCAAAAGCCATCAGATTTACAGTCTGACCCCGTTGACCGCTTGGGTAACTCCCCGCGTGGTGTGATTGCGGTGTGCGTGTGGCTCCCGGAGGCGTGACGGGGGACGAGTCGTGTTGGAACGGTCGGACGAAATCAGTTGGACGGATCGTGAAAGCCGCCGGCGGAACGGAGGCCGGGCCGCCGGCGCGCTGAGCTAGCGGCGGGGGTTGAACCCGCAACCTGCTGATTACAAATCAGCTGCTCTGCCAATTGAGCTACGCTAGCGGCCGGTCGAAACCGCGAAACACCGAAGTGTACGGATTCGCATCGGCCATGCAAGCCGGGGCCTTTTTCACGGCCTCTCAGGGCCCGGGCTGCCGGGGGCCAGTCAGTCAAAGGCGAGCTCGACCATCGAAAAATCGTCGTGAAAGTCGGCCCGACCGGAAAGGTCGCGGACCCTGGCCAGGAGGCCGTCCAGCGGGCCCGGGGAATGGTTTTGCCCTGTTTTTTCGTCATTTTCACCGACCGAAGGCCCGGCCGCGGCGGCCACCTCCCGGGAGAGGGTGGCCACAAACTCGGCGAACGGCCACATCGCCCCGTCGGCCAGGCTGATTTCAAAGGCCCCGTCGCTGTAGACGAACAGTCGGCTCCCGGCCGGCACCGCCACCTCGTCGGCCGTGTACTCGACCCCCTCCACCGCCCCCACCAGCGGCCCCTCCGACTCGAGGAGCTTCGGGGGGCTGCCATCACCGGCCACGAGCAGGGCCGGCGGGTGACCGCACCCGGCCCAGCGGAGCCGGCCGGAGGGGCGATGCAAGACGCCGTACCAGGCGGTGAAGAACATCTCGTTGTGCCGCTCCATCGGAAAGGCCCGGTTGAGCGCCCCGAGGACGGCCGCCGGGTCGTGGAAGTCGGCCGGCAGGGCCTGGCTGCGGATCGCGCTCAGGGCCGAGACCGAGAGCAGGGCCGCCCCCACGCCATGGCCGCAGACGTCGAGCAGGTAGACCGCGAAGTGATCGGGGTCGAGGTCGTGGTAGCCGAAGGCATCGCCTCCCAGGGAGGCCGAGGGGATGAACCGCCAGTCGGCCCGGATCCCCGCCGTCGCCTGGGGCGGCGGGAGCAGCGAGCGGACGTAGTGGGCCGCGGTGGCCAGGTCGTCGGCCAGCATCTGCTGGCTCTTCTGCAGCGCCGCGAAGGCCTCGTTGCGTTCCACGAGCGCCGTGTAGCCCCGCGAGTGATACGTCACGCGGGCCACGAGCTCGAGCCGGTCGGGCAGCTTGACGATGTAGTCGTTGGCCCCCAGGGCGAAGGCCTCGGCCTTGATCGCCGGCTCCTCCTTGGTGGACAGCACGATCACCGGCACGTCCCGAAACCGCTCGTCGGCCCGATACCGCCGGACCAGCTCCAATCCGTCGATCTCGGGCATCACGAGATCCTGGAGGATCACCGTGGGGGCCACCTCGGCGGCCCGCTCGAGGGCGGCGGCCGCGTCCTTGCAGTAGTGGAACGCGATCCCCTCCTCGCCGTGGAGCATTCGCCGGACCGCCTCCCCGATGATCGGCTGGTCGTCCACGAGCAGCACGCTCGGGCCGCGGGCAGCGGGCGTGGCGGGAATGGCCATCGGCAAAACCGGACAGGGGGCCGGGGCAGCCAGCTGCCGCCTCCGGTGCCGCGAGGCTACCACACCCCGCCGGCCCGTTGCCGCTGCCCCCGTAGCGGCGGGATTATCATCCCGCCGGCCAGTTGACGCTGCCCCCGTAGCGGCGGGATTATCATCCCGCCGGCCA
>CAYRNG010000193.1:0-8069 GCA_964425395.1 uncultured Candidatus Kuenenia sp.
TGGGTCATTGGGCCCTCCCGCCCTCCACCCCGCCCTCCCGCCACCCCGCCCCGTCAAGCTGGGCAACCTCCAGCCTCTGGGCAAACCCGTTCCCGCAACCCCGGGTCCGGTCATAGGGGTTGTTCAAGATTTGCGGGTTAGCCGGCCGATAGTCCGAGAAGCATCTCCAACTCCCTGGCAGGGCCCCGACCATGACGACGCCCCGACGACTCACAGCGACAACTCCTGTTGGCCGCCGGGCCCAGACGCTGGCGGGCCGGGTGTTCGCGGGTGCCTGTGCCCTCGCCGGTCTGGCGTTGACCGGCTGCCAGGTGGATGTGGGGGGCCAGACGCTGCCGAGCGCCTACTACCTGCAAGATGACATCCAGTACTTCCCGGCCGGCCCTGAGTTCAAGCTCTCGAAGGAGGCTGCGGCTCAGAAGGCCTACAAGAAGGAACTGGCCGAGAAGAACGACCGCGGCGGCTACCGCCCGTAGGAACTTCACGCGTGTAACTTCGTCACGCCGTGTAGGTCCGTCACGCCGTGACGGACTACCCGCCCCTCCACCCCTCGCCGCGACCTACTCGCCCGTGCCGACGGCCCGGGCCTCCAAACGCCTTGAATTTCCGGGGGATTCCCGCTTTTCTCCCCAGCCGCTTGCATCCCGGTGGCCCGTCGCTACACTGCTGCCTTGTGGGTTTGACGCCCAAATCATTGCTTTGAGCATTTGATTTGTGGGTTTTTGGCCCATTTGCACGGCTTCAAGGGATTGGCCGTGAGGCATTTTCCCGCGGAGGCGGGTGCATGGATCCCGTGGATCGACATGGCTGCTGCGGCCGAGTTGCTGATCGGCGAGTTTGTCCGGACGCTCGACGAGCGGTTCCGGCTCTCGCTGCCGGCCGAGCTGCTCGATCCGCTCCAGGCGGCCGGCTCCCGGCTGGTGATCGCCAAGGAGCGGGCCGGCTGCCTGTCGCTCTGGTCGGCCGCCACCTGGAAGCCCCGGCTCGATGCGGCCGTGGAGGTTATCCGCAGCAAGCTGCAGGCCGGCCTGCTCTCCCAGCGGGTGGGCCAGCTTCAGGATCTGGGCCGGCTGCTCTCGACCCGCCATGCGACAGCGTCGCTGGCCGGTCGCGGCCGGCTCGTGCTGCCCGACGGGTTTCGGGAGTTTCTCGGGGTCGAGCCGGGTGGCGACGTGATGGTGGTGGGAGCCGCCGTCTGCGTCGAGCTCTGGCAGCCGGCCGCCTGGAGCGGGTTTGTCTCCGCCGAGATGCCGGGCTTCCGGCAGCGGATCGACGACCTGACCGCCTGATGAAGCAATGCCGCTTCGCCACCGCACACTTCGGATTCGCCATGCCCGGGTGAGAGGACAACGGTTTTTTCCTGACGGATTTTCCCGCGCAGGAAACGGTACAACCACGGAACGGGGCCCCACAGCACGGATGCTGCCGCGGGACCTCCCCCGGGCATGGCACTTTCTTCACGCGGCGGTCGAAGCGCGTCGCCAACCGGCCACGTAGCCGCGGGTTTTCAACCCTGCGGACACCGCGGCGACGCGAACCGGAAACGGCGGCACTGGCAACGCGTCGCCAACTGGCCGGCGGGATAATAATCCCGCCGCTACGTGGCGCGTCAACTGGCCAAACGTAGCCGCGGGTTGACCCCGCGGGCAGGCAAAGCCTGTTCAACCCTGCGGACACCGCGGCGACGCGAACCGGAAACGGCGGCACTGGCAACGCGTCGCCAACTGGCCGGCGGGATGCAATCCCGCCGCTACGGGCGGGCGGCCAGTTCGGCGGCCAGGAGCGTGTTGGCCAGGAGCATCGCCACCGTCAGCGGCCCGACGCCGCCGGGCACGGGCGTGAGCTTCCCCGCCACCTCGCGGACCGCCTCGAAATCGACGTCGCCCACGAGCCGCCCAGCGACGCGGTTGATTCCGACGTCGATCACCGTCGCCCCCGGCTTGACCATCTCGGCCGTGATCAGGCCCGGCCGGCCCACAGCCGCCACCAGGATGTCGGCCTGCCGCGTCAGCGCGGCGAGGTTGGCCGAGCGGCTGTGGCAGAGCGTGACCGTCGCGTCGCAGCAGGTCCGCTGCCCGGGGGCCAGGGCCCGCGGCGGCTTGGCCCCCAGCAGGGCCGCCAGCGGCTTGCCCACGATGTCGCTGCGGCCCACGATCACCGCATGGCGGCCGGCCGCCTCGACGCCGGCGTCGATCAGGATCCGCTGCACGCCGGCGGCGGTGCAGGGCACGAACCGCGGCCGCCCCTGGGCCAGGAGCCCGGCGTTCTCAGGATGGAAGCCGTCCACGTCGCGATCGGGGGGCACGGCGTCGAGCACGGCGGCGGCATCGACCTGCGGGGGCAAGGGCAGCTGCACGAGGATCCCGTCGGCCCGGCCCTTCTCGCCGGCGGCGATCGACCGCACGAGCTCGACCAGTTCGGCCGTGGTGGCGGTGCCAGGAACGGCCACCACCTCCGAGTCGATGCCCACCCGGGCCGCCGCGGCGGCCTTGCCCTTCACATAGGAGGCGCTGGCCGCCACGTCGCCCACGAGCACCACCACCAGCCGGGGGCGGCGGTCGAACATGCTCGCGAAGGTCTCGACCTCGGCCCGGAGATCGGCCTCCAGCCGGCTGGCGAGGGCCCGCCCGTCGAGGATCTCGGCGGCCATCACGACTCGTCCTTTCCGCCGGCGGGGCCGGGCCCGCTGACAATCATCAGTCGCAGCTGGTGCTGGATCTCCTCGAGCATCCGCCGCTCGTCGTCGGTCAGGTTGCCGGCGGTCTTCTGCTCGAGCATCGTGAGCGTGTCGACGAAGTGGCGGGCGGTGGCCATGTTGACGAGGCTCTGCTTGGTGATCGGGTTGGGGATCCTGCCCAGGGCCATCAGCGCCTGCGTGAACAGGGTGTGGATCAGAAACTCGAAGCTGGCCGGCGGGGCGGCGGGCGTCGAGTCGGCGGCGGAAACGGGCTGGTCGCTCATGGGATCGAAGCTCTCCGGGGGACAGGGATTTGTCGCGTCTGCATGGCCGCCAGACAAGCCCCGGGCGGCAGGCGGGGCCGGGAGGTCAGCCCGCCGCTTCGACCTGGATCGTGGAGTGGGCGACGTGAAACTCCTCCCGCACGAGCCGGGAGGCCGCCTCCAAGATCCGGTCGCGGTCGGCATCGGCCGCGACCAGGAGCCGGACGGTGAGCGACACATCCGCCGTGCTCGGCCCCCAGACACGGAGGTCGCGGACTTGGCCCACGCCCGCCAGGCCGCCCAGGGCCGCCGCGATCGCGTCGGGATCCACGCCCCGCGGCACGGCGTCGAGGGCCAATTCCACGCTCTCCTGAAACAGCCCCCAGGTGCCCAGAATGATCACCACCGCGATCAGCATGCTCACGACCGGATCGATCCAGGAGAGCCCGGTCGCCAGGATCACGATCCCCGCCAGCACCACGCCCGCCGAGACGGCCGCGTCGGCCGCCATGTGGAGAAAGGCCCCCCGCACGTTGGCGTCGCGGTGGCCGCGGATGAAGAGCAGGGCGGTGAAGGTGTTGATCGCCACGCCGATCGCTGCCACCACGATCACCGTCAGCCCCGCCACCGGGGCCGGCTCGCGGAGGCGGTGCCAGGCCTCCCAGAGGATCGCGCCGCAGGCCGTCAGGAGGAGCACGGCGTTGGCGAGGGCCGCGTAGATCGTGGCCCGGCCCAGGCCCCAGGTGAACCGCCGCGAGGGAGGCCGGCGGGCCAGCCAGTTGGCTCCCCAGGCCAAGAGCAGCCCGACCACGTCGCCGGCGTTGTGGCCGGCGTCGGCCAGCAGGGCCAGCGAGCCCGCCAGAAACCCGGCCACCAGCTCGACCACCACGAAGGCGAGGTTGAGCACCACCCCGATCGTCATCGCCCGGTCGAGGTGGGCCGGGGAGAGGCCGCGGGGGCCGTGCTGGTGATGGTGGTGACGGTGGTCGTGGTCCATCCGGCGATCATACCGGCAAACCGCCTCCTGCCCGGGAGCCTGCCCGACCGTAGACTGGCGTCCTCAGGCCGCAGCGGCGGCCCCGACCGGGAGACAACCAAGGAGCGAGGCCATGGCCGACGAGGCGTTGCGGGTGGCGGTGATCGGGCGAACGGGCCGCGGCGACTGGGGCCACGCCATCGACGAGCTCTGGACCGGCCACGAGACGGCCTCCGTGGTGGCGGCCGCCGACGAGACAGAAGCCGGCCTCGCCGCCGCCGCCCAGCGGCACTCGCTCGATGACCAGGCCGCCTTCGGCGACTGGCGGAAGATGCTCGCCACGGTCAAGCCCGACGTGGTCGTGATCTGCATGCGGCACATCGACTGCCACGCCGAGATGGCGATCGCGGCGGCCGAGGCGGGGGCCCGCGGGATCTTCATGGAGAAGCCCTTCGTGCCCACGCCAGCCGAGGCCGACGCCGTGATCGCCGCCTGCGAGAAGTCGGGCACCAAGCTCCAGCTGGCCTACGTCAACCGCCATGCCGCCACCTTCGCCACCGTCCGCGACCTTGTCGAGCAGGGCCGGATCGGCCGGCTCCTGGAACTGCGGGCCCGCGGCAAGGAAGACCACCGCGGCGGCGGCGAGGATCTCTGGGTGCTCGGCAGCCACCTCCTCGACATGATGGCCATTCTCGGCGGCAGCCCTCAGTGGTGCCAGGCGACGGTGAGCACGGCGGGCCGGCCGATCCCCCGGGCCGACGCGGCCGCCGGTCCGGAGGGGCTCGGCCTGATCGCCGGCGACTCCGTGGCGGCGATGTTCGGCCTGGCCGACGGGCCGGTGGGCTATTTCGCGAGCGTCCGCCAGGCGGGGCTCAAGCAGCCGGCCTTCGGGCTCACGGTCGTGGGCAGTGCCGGGGCGATCCACATCCGGCCCGATCACGTGCCCTTGGCCTCCCTCCGGCGGGCTCCCCTCTGGCGGACCGACAAGGAGTTTCCCTGGCTGCCGCTCGGCCCCGAGGGCATTCTGGCCGAGCCGCCGAGCGACGTTGACCGGGCGGCCGAGCGGGCTTCGTGGGGCCGGGAGGCGGTCGTCGATTTGATCGACGCGATCGTGACCGACCGCGAGCCGGAGACGGGGATGTACGCCGCCCGCACGGTCGTGGAGATGATCGCGGCCACGTTTGCGTCGGCCCTCGACGGCGGCCGCGTAACCTGGCCGCTGGCCCCGCGGAGCAACCCGCTCGGAGCGGCGGGATGATATCCCGCCGGCCAGTTGACGACGCCCACGTAGCGGCGGGATTGTATCCCGCCGGCCAGTTGGCGACGCCCTTCCATTGCCGCCGGTTCCGGTTGGCATCTCCGCGCTGTCCGCGGGTAACAAACCCGCGGCTACGTTGCGTCAACGCCGCGGCGAGATCGACCAGCCAAACCGGCCGCCTCGTAGCGGCGGGGGTGTATTCCCCCCGCCCGGGGGGGGGGCGCCCCCAGCGGGCGGGGGGAAAACACCCCCGCCGCTACGGGGGCATCCGTATCTGGCCGGCGGGTTAACAAGCTTTGCCTGCCCGCAGGGCAAACCCGCCGCTACGGGGCGGCCTGTTCGAGCTCGCGGGCCATGTCGGTGATCCGCGCGAGCCAGTCCTTCGTTGTGAGCCGTGACTGGATGAACTCGGCCCAGATCGGAAATGCCAGCGGCGTCAGCCGCGGGGTCTCCACGACGCGGATCTCCTGGCCGCCGATCCGCTCGACCGCGGCGGCCAGCCGGCGAAACTCGAACTGCCGCTCGAGCACCTCGCGGCGGGCCTGCGCGAGCAGCATGTTATCCGCGTCGTGCTCGGAGAGCACGTCATAGATCAGCCCGGCCGAGGCCTGGGTCTGCCGGTCGCTGCGGCCGCCCCCCCGCACGAGCCCGGCCACGCGGGCGATCTCCCGGAAGTGGCGGCGGGCCATCTCGGTCGAGTTGAGGCAGCCGAGCAGGTCGTCGAGCAGGCTCAGCGGCGAGAACAGCCGTCGCCACGCGGCGGCCGAGTCGGGCAGCGGGTCGCGGCCGGCGATCTCGAACCCCCAGTCGTTGAAGGCGAGGGTCAGCGTGGCGGGCCGTTCGCGGGCGAGCCGCCAGGCCACGAGCGATGCCAGCCCCTCGTGGACGAGCCGGCCGGCGAACGGAAACACGAAGGCATGCTCGCCGTCGCGGCCCCGCCAGCGCTCGACCAGGAGCGTGTCGCGGTCGGGCAGCCGGCTCCAGCGGGCCTGCGTCTGGAGCAGCGGCAGCACGGCCGCCACCTCGCGGCCCGGCCGCCCCCCCGGCCGGGTCGCCTCCCGAACGAGGTCCAGAACGGCATCCGAGAGGAGCGTCGTCAGCGGCATCCGGCCGCCGTTCCAGCGGGGCACCTGGAGCGGAGCAGGGGACCGCGACCGCTTCACCCAGGCGGTCAGGCCATCGAACCGAAAGAGCGCCAGCGGCCGGCCGGCGAACAGGAACCGATCCCCCTCCTTGAGCCGCGAGATGAACGACTCCTCGACCGTGCCCAGCCGCCCGCCGCGGAGCCACCTGACCTCGACCGTGGCGTCGCCGGCGATCGTGCCGATGGCCATCCGGTGCTGGCGGGCGATGGCCGGGCCGGCGACATACCAGCGGCCGAACCGCTCCTTGATCCGGGCGTAGTCGGGATAGGCCGCGAGTGCCGGCCCGCCGCGGGCCGCGAAGTCGAGTGCCCACTGCCAGGAGGCGTCGTCGAGATCGGCGAAGGCCCGGGTCGAGCGAACCTCGGCCAGGAGGTCGGCCGCCCGGAAGCCGCCGCTCGTGGCGACCGTGACGATGTGCTGGGCGAGGCAGTCGAGAGGGGCGGTGAGCGGCTCGCGGGCCTCGACCTCGCCCCGCCCGCAGGCCTCCCGGGCCGCGGCAGACTCGATCAGCTCGAGGGCATGGGTGGGCACGCAGACAAGCCGGCCGGTCGCCCCCGGAGCATGGCCGCTGCGGCCGGCTCGCTGGAGCAGCCGGGCGCTCCCCTTGGGGCTGCCCACCTGGAAGACCTGATCGACCGGCCCGAAGTCGACGCCGAGATCGAGGCTCGAGGTGGCCACCACGCACTTCATCTTGCCGCGCTTGAGCCCCTCCTCGGCCGCCGCCCGGAGCTCGCGGTCCACCGAGCCGTGGTGGAGGGCGATCCGGTGCTTCCAGTCGGGCCGGGCCTGGCGGATGGCGTCGAACCACCGTTCGGCCTGCGAGCGGGTGTTGGTGAACACGAGCGACGTCTCGGCCCGGTCGATCGCCGCCACCACCTGGGGCACTAGCCGCATCCCCATGTGGCCGGCCCAGGGGAAGCGTTCCATTGGCTCGGGGATCATGGTCTCGATCTCGAGCCGGCGGGGAATGGCAGCCGAGACGATCCGGGCAGCCTCGGCCGCCGCCGGCCCCACGAGGGCCGCCGTCGCCTCGGCGAGGTTGGCGAGCGTCGCCGAGAGGCCCCAGGTGACGAGCCCCGGCCGTAGGGCCCGCAGCCGCGCGAGTGCCAGCTCGGTCTGCACGCCCCGCTTCGTGGAGAGGAGCTCGTGCCACTCGTCCACGACCACGGTGTCGAGGGCCGCGAAGATCTCGTGGGCGGTCTCGAGCGAGAGCAGGATCGAGAGCGTCTCGGGCGTGGTGACAAGCGCCGTCGGCCAGTTGGCCTTGAGCCGGCGGCGGTCGGCCGCCGAGGTGTCGCCGGTGCGGATCCCGACCGAGACCCCCTCGGTGAGCTGCCCGAGCGAGCCAAGCGGCGTCTCGAGGGCCGCGGCCGTGTCGGCGGCCAGGGCCCTCAGTGGCGTGATCCAGACGACCTTCAAACCGCCGGCCGCGGCGGCAGCCGGATCGCCATCCGCCAGCCGGGCCACGGCACCGAGCCAGGCGGCGAGCGTCTTGCCGGTGCCGGTGGGGGCGTGCACCAGGCCGCTCGAGCCCGTGTGCATCGCCCGCCAGACCTCCTCCTGGAAGTCGAACACCTCCCAGCCCTGCTTCGCGAACCACCGCCGGCAGCGGTCGACCGCGGCTTCGAGGTCCGGACGGGGAAGGCGGGACGCGGTCGGCATGCCTTCAGCCTAGCCGGGCGGCGGGCCTGAGGGGGGTGGGGTGGATGGTGGGGTGGATGGTGGGGTGGTGTTCATACCCACCGTCCCC
>CAYRNG010000194.1:0-1665 GCA_964425395.1 uncultured Candidatus Kuenenia sp.
GAGCTCGGCCTCGACTCGCTCGAGCGGATGGAGATCGTGGCCAGCCTGGAGGAGGCCTTCGGGGCCCGCTTCCCCGAGCAGGTGCTGCCGCTGATCGAGACCTGCCGGGAAGTGACCGAGGCGATCATCGACCACATGCCGGCCGCCAGCCGGGAGAAGGTGCAGGCGGCCCGGGTGACGCTCGAAGTGCCGGCCGACGCCTGGCGGATCGAGGAGTTTCCGGAGGTCCGGGCGCTGGAGCAGAACTTCGCGGCCGTCCGGGCGGCGGGCCTGGAAAACCCCTACTTCAGCGTCCACGAGGGGCTCACGGCCGACCGGACGATGATCGGCGGCCGGGAGCTGGTCAGCTGGGCCACCTACAACTACCTCGGCATGTCGGGCGAGCCGGAGGTGACGGCCGCCGCCAAGGCGGCCCTCGACCGCTACGGCACGAGCGTCTCGGCCAGCCGACTGGTCTCCGGCGAGAAGACCATCCACCAGGAACTCGAGCGGGAGATCGCCCGGGTGGTGGGCACGGAAGACGCGATCACGTTCGTGGGGGGCCACGCCACCAACGAGACGGTGATCGGCCACGTCGTCGGCCCGGGCGACCTCGTGCTCCACGACGCCCTGGCCCACAACAGCCTGCTCCAGGGGGCGGTGCTCTCCGGTGCCCGCCGTCGGCCCTTCCCCCACAACGACTACGACGCGGCCGAGAAGCTGCTCGAGCAGATGCGGGGCCAATACCGCCGGGTGCTGGTCGTGATCGAGGGCATCTACAGCATGGACGGCGACTTCGCCGACCTGCCCAAGTTCGTCTCGCTTGCCAAGCGACACCGGGCCCTGTTGATGGTCGACGAGGCCCATTCGATCGGCGTGATGGGCCGCCGCGGCCGCGGGATCGGCGAGCACTTCGGGGTCAACCCCGCCGACGTCGACCTCTGGATGGGCACGCTCTCGAAGGCCCTGGGCAGCTGCGGCGGCTACATCGCCGGCTCGGCCGCCCTCGTCCGCTGGCTCAAGTACACCGTGCCCGGCTTCGTCTACAGCGTGGGGCTGCCGCCGGCCGCGGCCGGGGCGGCCCTGGGGGCCCTGCGGCTTCTGGAGCGGGACCCCCAGCGGGTGGCCCGGCTGCACGACAACGCCCGGCTGTTCCTCCGGCTGGCCGGCGAGGCGGGCCTCGACACGGGCCCCTCGGGGGGCTCGGCCATCGTGCCGGTGATCCTCGGCAACTCGATGAACGCCCTGCGGCTCTCCCGGGCCCTGTTCGCCCGGGGCATCAACGTCCAGCCGATCCTCTATCCGGCGGTGGAGGAGCGGGCCGCCCGGCTGCGATTCTTCATTACCTCCCGGCACACCCCTGAGCAGATCCAGCTCACGGTCCAAGCGATGCAGGAGGAACTCGCCGCGATCGACCCGGCCTACGCCCGCCGGGCGGGCTGACCTGGGGACTGTCCCCCTTCGGCCCTTCCCGGCTATAACCCGGGCCATGTCCGCGAGCGAAACCACGTCCCACCGGCTGGTCCTGCCGGCCGATGCCAACCACCACGGCACCCTCTACGCGGGCAGCCTGCTGCGGTATGCGCTCGAGAGCGGCTACGCGACCGCCTGCCGGGCGGCCGGGCCCGAGGGCAACCTGATGCTCAGGCGGGTCTTGTCGCTCGAGTGCCGACGGAGCGTGCCGGT
>CAYRNG010000195.1:0-6098 GCA_964425395.1 uncultured Candidatus Kuenenia sp.
TCACTGCGGGCCGATCGAGGGGGGCCGCTTGGCGAGGAAGTCGCGGGGCCCGCGGGTCGTGTAGTAGGGATAGGCCACGGTGCCGGTCGGCGGGCCGGCCGGCGTCACGGCCCCGTAGTCGGAGGCGGCTAGGGCGGCCCTTTCGTCGGCGCTCAAGTGGTGCTTGGCCAGGCCGCCGTAGCGACCGTTGTGCGGGGCCTTGCAGACGCCGCCGGGGCAATCCTGGCAGCCACCGGCATGGCAGCGGCCGTCGGGGCAGCCCTCCTCGCAATCGCGGCAGCCCCCCACCTCGCAGTCGCGGCAGCCACCGCCGCCGCCGTGGTGGCCGTGGGCGTAGGGGCCGTCGGCGTTGAGGAGGAACAGCCGGTCGATGATCGAGCAGCCGGTGCTCGTGGCGGCGACGGCCGCCACGACGAACAGGGCGAGCAACCGGGACAGGGCTGGCGAGCGATGCATGGGAGGGCTCCCGCTAAGGCGGCACGTGCCGGCCGGTGGCGAACCACCACTGGCGGACGATTCCGCGACGTACCGGTGGTATCGGTCGTGCCGCCCGCAGGGGTTGAGAAAACCCTGCGGTTGGCAATCTGGGCAAACCCGCGACCCCGTAGCGGCGGGGTTTCATCCCCCCGGCCCGTTGACGACGCGTTTCCTTTGCCGCCGTTTCCGGTTGGCATCTTCCCGCCGTCCATCGGGTTGAAAACCCGCGGCTACGTTTCGCCATACCGCCCGCCCCGTAGCGGCGGGATTCCATCCCGCCGGCCAGTTGACGACGCGTTTCCGTTGCCGCCGTTTCCGGTTGGCATCTTCCCGCTGTCCGTCGGGTTGAAAACCCGCGGCTACGTTTCGCCATACCGGCTGGCGATGAGCGCGATGTTTTGGCCGCCGAAGCCGAAGCTGTTGGAGAGGGTCCGGTCGCACTTCCCCTCGCGGACCTGGTTGGGCACGTAGTCGAGGTCGCAGGCGGGATCGGGATGCTCGTAGTTGATGGTCGGCGGCAGGAGGCCGTCGCGGATCGCCAGCAGGCAGACGATCAGCTCCGTCGCCCCGGCGGCGGCGATCAGGTGACCCATCATGCTCTTCGTGCTCGAGACGGGAATCTTGTAGGCCCGCTCGCCGAACACGTGCTTGAGGGCCAGCGACTCGACCCGGTCGTTGACGTCGGTGCTCGTGCCATGGGCGTTGACGTAGTCGATCCCGTCGCTGCCCAGGCCGGCGTCGGCCAGGGCCATCCGGATGCAGGCCGCGGCCCCGCGGCCCTCGGGGTGGGTGTCGGTGATCCGGTAGGCGTCGGCCGTCGAGCCGTAGCCCACCACCTCGCCGTGGATCGTGGCCCCCCGCCGGCGGGCATGCTCGAGCTCCTCGAGCACCACCATCGCCGCCCCCTCGCCGAGCACGAACCCGTCCCGCTCGTTGTCGAACGGCCGGCTGGCCCGCTGGGGCTCGTCGTTGCGGGTCGAGAGGGCCGTCAGGAGGTTGAACCCGGTCACGCCGAAGGGATGGATCATGCTGTGGCAGCCGCCGGAGAGCATCACGTCGGCCTCGCCGCGGCGGACGATCTCCACCGCCTCGCCGATCGCCTGGCTGGAGGCGGCGCAGGCGGTCAGGCAATTGAGGTTGGGCCCCTGGGCGTCGAACAGGGCGGCCAGGTGGCCGGCCGGCATATTGGGCTCCTGCTCCACCTCGGTCTGCGGATGGAGGGTCTCGAGGCCGAGCTTGGTGAACTTGGCGACGTCGAGCGTATCCCCCTCGATGGCGGCCATCATCATGCTCGTGAAGGCGTCGAAGGCCTGCTGCCCCTCGCCGCTGCCCAGGTAGATGCCCAGCCGGGTGGGGTCAGATTCGAGCCCCTTGGGCAGCCCCGCGGCCCGCATCGCCTGGAGGGCTGCACCGGCCGCGAACTTCGTATGCCGGCCGCAGTATTGCCAGTCGGCTGCCTGCTCCCCCTCGGCGGTGATGTCCCAGTCGCGGACCTCGGCCGAAATCTTGGTGGGGAACCGGGAGGCGTCGAAGACGGTCGTCAGGCCCACGCCCGATTTGCCGGCCACGAGGTTCTTCCAGAGCGCTTCGACCGTCACGCCCAACGGCGTGACGCAGCCCATCCCGGTCACCACCACCCGTCGCCTGCCGGAATTCATCGCCCTGCCTCCATCCCCTTCCTGCCCGCCGCCCTGACACGCATCGGGGCCCTTCGGTCTGCCTGGTTCACCAGTCGGGGCGGGCCAGCGGCTGGCCCGCCTCGTCGCGGCCGACGTCGTAGATGTGCATCTGGTCGAGCCAGCGGCCCAGCTCGTCGGGCTCGAACAGCTTGGGCACCCCCTCGCCCGGCTCCAGGTGGGCGAAGAACAGCTCCGCTTCGCCGTGAAGCCGATCGCCGACGGTGCTGGTCACCTTGGTGAGCGATCCGGTCGGCTTGAGGTCGAGCACCTCCGCCTTGAAGACCAGCGTGTCGCCCGGCACGGCATCGAAGTGAAACTCGGCGGCGGCCACCTTGGCCAGCACGACGCGGCGGTTGAACTCGATCGCGTCGGCCACCAGGAGACCCGCCGTCTGGGCCATCCCCTCGACCACCAGCGAGTTGGGCATCAGGGCCGCCCCCGGAAAGTGGTCGTGGAGGTGCTCCTCCGCCAGGGAGACGTTCTTGATGGCGGTGGCCCGCTTGCCGCGGACGAACTCGTCGAACCTGTCGATCCAAAACCAGCGCATGAATGACGGGCGGCGGGGCCGCCTTCCCTGTGGGGGCCGGGGGCGAAATCGCAACCGTGGGGCCGGCCCGGCCCCGCCCGGCGGCGTCAGGCCGCCAGCTTGCTCTCGACGTAGCGAACCATGTCCTCGACCGTCAGCGTGTTGGGGAAGTTCTGCACGCTGGGATTGGCCTCGAACTTGGCGAGATCGACGAACGGCATCCGGGCCTTGAGCTCCTTGAGCCCCGCCTCGTTGACCTTGCCGTTGGTCACGAACTCGCTGCTCGAGAGGACGTCCTCGGGGAACAGCTCGCCCCGCTGGATCTTGATTCCAAAGGCCTTCTCGAGCCGGAAGACGATGTCGAGGAAGTCGATCGACTCCGCTCCCAGGTCGCCCACCATCGTGGCATTCGGGGCAACCTCGTCCTCATCGACCCCGAGGGCCTCCACCAGAGCGTCCTTGACCTTGTCGAAGATTTCATCGCGAGACGGCATCGACTGTTCACCTCGAAAACAGGGGATGGCTCCGGCACAGGCACCGGGAAACCAAACCAGAGTTGTAATGCCAGCCCGGCCGCAGGGAAACCCGAACTTGGCCGATTCCCCAGGATGGGCACGGTTGGCGGGCAATTTCCCGGCCCCGGCAACCTTTCGGGACCGGCAGTTTAGCGGGCCAGGCTGGCCGCCGCCGCCAGGCCGGCCGCCGCCGGGAGGGGGGCGGCGTAGGTGACGCTCTGGGGCCGGCCCGAGCCGCGGGCCGCCGGATGGAGCACGCTCCACAGCCGCCGCATCTCGGCCCGCACCCGGGCATCCACCGCGGCCCCGTGGGGCCGCCGGTCGGCGAGGTTGTAGCGTTCGAGGGTCAGCCGGGCGGTGAGGCTCGTCCGCTCCCCCACCCGGCCGCTGGCCTTGAATTTGGTGGTGGTCTCGTCCTGGGAGAGGACTTCGGCGGTGACGGTGAGCGTCTTGCCGGGCTCGACGAAGTCGCCGTACTTGACGTTCCGGGCGGCCCGGAGCACCACGATCGAGTGGGCGAAATCCTCGCCCAGCCGGATCGTCCAGGCCGCGGCCTGGGTCATGGCCTCGAGCATCAGCACCCCTGGCAGCACGGGAAAGCGGGGAAAGTGATCGGCCAGGTATTCCTCCGAGAGCGTGACGGCCTTGACTGCCGTGATGCTCCGGCCCGGCTCGATCTCCAAAACCCTGTCGAGCAGCGAGAACCGCATCGCAATCTCCTCCGTTGCCTTTCGTCCCCGCGGGAGGCCGGCAGCCGGCCAGGTGGGTGTGAGGCGGGAACCCGCAGGGCATCCTTGCGTCGGGCCGCAGTATAGGGAATGTCCACCCCCCCACAACCGGCGGCAGTCGCTCCCGACACCTCAGCTGCCAGGCTGACAGCCGGCACCGCCGGCACAACCGGCCAGGTCTGCCAGACAGGCGGCCGGCAGGGGGGTTTTTGACCCGATTTTTTGGCTTCTCGCCACCTCTCGTGTGAGTGGCCGGGCGTTCAGTGAGTTTCGGCACGCAGTTTGCATTTCGACTCGGGCAGAGCGGACGCGATTTGTTTTTCGGCCGCCCGGAGGCGAACCATGTCATCGCCGCGGCACGCGACGAAGAGCTGGCATGACGCCTCGGGGTGTGCAGGGAACGGCCGCGGCCGTCGAACCTGCCAGTGACACCCAGAGAGGAGTTTTCACCATGCCGCAGATTCCCACGTTTCGGGCGGGATTCGCCCTTCCGCTGGAGGAGCTTCGCGAGGAGTTCGATCGGCTCTGGACCACGCTCACGGCGGCCCCGCCGCTGCACGGCTGGGGCGTTCAGCCCGAGGCGGCCTTCCCGGCGGTCAATGTCCGGGAGAGCGACCAGGCGATCACGGTCGAGGCCGAACTGCCCGGG
The DNA here is from genome assembly GCA_964425395.1 of uncultured Candidatus Kuenenia sp. Classification (GTDB taxonomy): domain Bacteria; phylum Planctomycetota; class Planctomycetia; order Pirellulales; family UBA1268; genus QWPN01. Next base: position 4,575 of record CAYRNG010000195.1, read on the forward strand.
CTCGAGGCGGCCGACGTCGGCATCTCGGTGACCGGCGAGGAGCTGGTGCTCGAGGGCTCGCGGCCGGGCGGCGCTGAGGCCGGCGGCTCGGGCAACGGTGAGCAGGCCGGCGAGCAGGTGGTCTGGCACCGCCGCGAGCGGGGCATCGGCAGCTTCAAGCGGCGGATTCCGCTGCCCGTGGCGGTCGATGCCGACCGGGTCGAAGCCCGGCTCGTCGACGGCGTCCTGACGGTCACCTGTCCGAAGGCACCCGAGTGTCAGCCCCGTCGGGTCGAGGTGCGGTCGACCTGACGGCCGGCCCGCCCGGGCGAGTTGGTTCCTGGCGAGTTACCCCATTTCGAGAACTGACCCAAGCGCAGCGTGAAAGGAGCTTTTCCATGACGAGCATGACCAGCATGACAGGCACCACGAGTCCTGCGGCCGCGGGCACCGCGACTGCCGGCGGCACTCCTGAGACCACCCTCACCTACCAGCCGAACGTCGATATCCGCGACCTCGGCGGGGAGGTGATCTTCGACGCCGACATCCCCGGCGCCCGAGCCGACGGCATCAACGTCACCTTCGAGGACGGCGTGCTCTCGGTGCAGGCGGCCGTGGCTCCCCGGGAGCTGCCCGGGCGGGCGGTCCGCCAGGAGTATGGGATCGGCAACTACCGGCGGAACTTCCGGCTCGGCGAGGGCTTCGATGCCTCGCAGATCACGGCCGACTACCGCCGCGGGGTGCTCACCATCCGCGTGCCCCGGCTGGCGGCGGTCCGGCCCCGCAAGGTGGAAGTGCGGGCCGGCTAGCCGTCCTGGCCGGCGGTGGCCAGCGCCGCTCAAGCGACATGTCCGAAGGCGAGTGTTTGTTTCTGTTTCCTAAAAACCCCCGAAGAGGAGGCATCCGATGAGTTTGATTCCTTTTCGCACGAAGCGGTCCAACGGCATGGAGCCCGGCGGTCTGGCCACCCTGGCCGATTTTCGCACCGAGATGAACCGGCTGTTCGAGGGCTTCTTCAGCAGGCCGCTGTCCCAGCCCGCCTGGTTCGACACCCTCGAGCCGGGGCAGTGGCTGCCGGCGGTGGACATGTCGGAGACCGACACGGAGATCCGCGTTCGCGCCGAGCTGCCGGGCATCGATCCCGGCGACGTGGACGTGAGCGTCTCGGAGGGGCGGCTGGTGATCGCCGGCGAGAAGAAGGCCGATGCCGAGACGAAGGGCGACGGCTGGCGGCACCGCGAGAGCAGCTACGGCTGCTTCACGCGGTCGATCCCGCTGCCGGAGTCGGTCGATCCGGAGAAGGTGACCGCCCGCTACGACAAGGGGGTGCTCACCGTCGAGCTGACGAAGTCGCCGACGAGCGCCTCCCGCAAGGTGCCGGTGCTCACGTAGCGGCGGGTTGACCCTGCGGGCAGGCAGAGCCTGTCCAACCCGCCGGCCAGTTGACGCCGCGCACGTAGCGGCGGGATTATTATCCCGCCGGCCAGTTGAAGCTGCCCCCTGTAGCGGCGGGATTATTATCCCGCCGGCCAGTTGAAGCTGCCC
>CAYRNG010000196.1:0-2489 GCA_964425395.1 uncultured Candidatus Kuenenia sp.
CGGGGTTGCCCGTGCCATCTCGCCGGACGCTCGCTTGGGGACTGTCCCCGCCGCGGGGACTGTCCCCCTTTCGGGATCCTCCAGCTCGCTCGATGGAAACCGTCCTTCGGCATCCTGCTTACAGACGGTTTCCAGCAGGAAAGGGGACAGTCCCCGCCGCGGGGACTGTCCCCTCACGGCCCAGTTTCCAACGCCGTCGAGATGGCACGGGCAACCCCGGCGCACTTCGCTTGACGAACGACCAACCCTTGACCAGTTCATGGTTCTGGAGCAAACCCGATGGACCTGACAACGAGCGTGGCCCTGGTGACCGGTGGGGGAAGTGGGATCGGCCTGGGCGTGGCGGCGGCGCTTGCCCGGGAGGGCTGCCGGGTGGTGATCGCCGGCCGCGACGTGGGCAAGCTCGAGAAGGCGGCTACCGTCGCAATGGAGACAGCCCGCGGCAGCGGGGCGGTGCTGGCCCGGCCCTGTGACGTGACCGATCGGGAGGCCGTCGGCCGGCTCGTGGCTTGGACGGAGAGCGAGGTCGGCCCGCTGGCGATCGTGGTCAACTCCGCCGGCATCAACGTGGCCCGGCGGGCGATGGCGGCGGTCGAGCCGGCCGACTTCGACCGGCTGGTGGCCGTGAACCTGACCGGGCTGTTCAACGTCTTCCACGCCGTGCTGCCGGGGATGCGGGCCCGGCGGGACGGGCTGGTGGTGAGCATCGCCTCGATCGCCGGCAAGCGGGCCCTGCCGCTGGCCGGGCCGGGGTATTGCGCCTCCAAGTTCGGGGCGGCGGGCCTGGCCGGCACGGTCGGCCTCGAGGAGCGGGCCCACGGAATCCGGGTGAGCTCGATCCATCCCGGCGAGGTCGATACGCCGATCCTCGAGCAGCGGCCGGAGCCGGTGGCGGCCGAGCGGCGGGCCACGATGGTGCATCCCGACGACATCGCCGCCTGCGTGGTGCTGCTCGCCAAGCTCCCCCGGCACGTGGTCGTGCCCGAGCTCGTGATCACGCCCACCTACCAGGCGTACGCCTGAGGGGGGAGCGCGGCCGGCGGTGGCTTTCGGCCCGAGCCCGAGCCGCAAGCCGCTTTGCCGGGGAGGCCGCCGGCCGGATACCGTGGCGGCCATGAAGCTCGCCGTCATCATTCCCCGCTGGGTGGGCGACGCCGTCATGGCCACGCCCGCCCTCCGAGCCCTCCGCAGCACGTTTCCCGAGGCCCGGATCACGGGCGTGATGCGGCCGGTGATCGCCGACCTCCTGGCCGGCACGACCTGGCTCGACGCGGCGATTCATTACGACCGCCACAAGGACGACCCCGGCTGCTCGTTCGCGGCGGCCGTGGCGACCCTGCGGGCCGATCGGCCCGACCTCGCTGTCGTGCTCCCCAACTCGCTCTCGACCGCGACGCTCGCCTGGCGGGGCGGCGGCCGCCGTCGCGTGGGGGCAGCCGGCCACTGGCGGCGGTGGCTCCTCACCGACGCCGTGCCGCCCTACCGCGACGACCGCGGCCGAGTTTCGATCAAGCCGCCGCCGGAGGCCTTCATGGACGTCGCCGCCGCCGCGGGCGCGGCCCGCGGGCCGCTCGCGGTCGAGCTCGTGGCCACGCCGGCCGAGCTGGCCGCCGCCGACGCGGCGCTCGCCCGGCTGTTCCCCGGGCGGGACGGGCCGCTGGTCGTTCTCAACGACGGCTCGGCCAGCGGCACCGCCCGCGCTTGGGGCGGTGAGAAGCTGGCCGCCCTGGCCCGCTGGCTCGGCGAGCGGCTCTCTGGCTGGCGGGTGCTCGTGCACTGCGGCCCGGCCGACCGGGCCGAGGCCGGCAGCGTGGTAGCCCGGGCCGCCCACCCGGCCGTGGCCGGCCTCCACGCCGAGCCCGACCTGCCGATCGGCCTCTCGAAGGGAGTCTTCGCGCGGGCGGCGCTGGCCGTCTCGAGCGACAGCGGCCCGCGGCACATCGCGGCGGCCTTCGGCGTGCCCACGGTGGCCCTGATCGGCCCGACCGACCCCCGCCTGGGCCGCTCCGACCCCGAGCGGTGTACCGAGCTCCGCCTCGACCTCGCCTGCTCCCCCTGCGACCAGAAGGTCTGCCCGCTGGTGCACCACGACTGCCTGAGGCTGATCACGGTCGAGCAAGTGGGCCAAGCCGCCCTCGCTCTGGTGACGCCGCCCACGTAGCGGCGGAATGACCCTGCGGGCAGGCAAAGCCTGTATTATCCGGCCGGCCAGTTGATGACGCCCTTGTAGCGGCGGGATTGTATCCCGCCGGCCAGTTGACGACGCGATTCCAGTGCAGTCGGTTCCGGTCGGCGTCGCCCGGCTGTCCGTCGGGTTGAAAACCCGCGGCTACGTTGCGCGAAACCCGCGGCTACGTTCAATCCGGCCTCCCCGCCGGGCGTCTCGTAAGCTACTCCTGTCCGCTCCGCTTCCGACGGCGAAGCTCTTTTTCCCGCTGCTTCTTCTGCTTCCGCCGCTCGTCAGGGGTGAGCCGCTTGCCGGTATCCCC
>CAYRNG010000197.1:0-3071 GCA_964425395.1 uncultured Candidatus Kuenenia sp.
CACCCAAACAGGTAACACTCAGCCGCCGGCCAAGCGCCGGGCGATCTGGGGGGCGAAGTAGGTGAGCACGCAATCGGCCCCGGCCCGCTTGATCACGAGCACGCTCTCGAGGGCGGCCTGCTCGCCATCGAGCCAGCCGGCATCGGCCGCGGCGTGAATCATCGCGTACTCGCCGCTGACCTGGTAGGCGAAGGTGGGTAGGCCGAAGGCCGTCTTGACGCGGTAGATCACGTCGAGGGCCGTGCCGGCGGGCTTGACCATCACCATGTCGGCCCCCTCGGCGATGTCGAGGGCCACCTCGCGGAGGGCCTCGGCCGCGTTGGCCGGATCCATTTGATACGTCTGCTTGTCGGCCACCCCCTGGCTGGCCGCCGTGCCGAGCGCTTTGGCACTCCCCACCGCGTCGCGGAAGGGGCCGTAGAAGGCCGAGGCATACTTGGCAGCGTAGGAAAGGATGCACACCTCTGAGCGGCCCGCCTCGTCGAGTGCCGCACGGATCGCCCCCACGCGGCCGTCCATCATGTCGGAGGGGGCCACCACGTGGCAGCCAGCCTCGGCGAGCACGACCGCCTGCCGGCAGAGCACGGCCACCGTCTCGTCGTTGGCGATCTGGCCGCCCCGCAGGAGGCCGTCGTGGCCGTGGCTGGTGTAGGGGTCGAGGGCCACGTCGCAGATGATGCCGAGCGCGTCGCCGAATCGCTCGCGGATCGCCCGCACCGTGCGGCAGGCGAGGTTGTCGGCATCGAGGGCGTGCTCGCCGTCATCGGTCTTGCGGTGGGAATCGACCACGGGAAAGAGGGCGATCGCGGGAATGCCCAGCCGGAGGGCCTCCTCGGCGGCGAGCAAGACGCCCTCGATCGGCAGCCGCTCGACGCCCGGCATGCTCGGCACCGGAAGGGCTGCCTCGTGATCGTGGACGAAGAGCGGCCAGACGAGGTCGGCTGGCGCAAGCACCGTCTCGGCGACGGCCCGCCTCAGCCACTCGTGCCGCCGCAGCCGCCGGAGGCGGGTCGTGGGAAACATGCCGGCGTGAGAAAATTCGCTCATGATCGGGAGTCCACGACGACGGCCGAGCCAAGCTCGCGAAGGGGCTCGCCGCCGGCACCGGAGAGCATCGCGATCGCGCATGACTCGTCGGTCTCCCAGACGGCCACCCGGCGGGCCACGACGCCGAGATCCCCGAGCACGTGCGGGGCCACGACCTCGAGCAGGTAGCGGGCCATGTTCTCGGCGGTCGGGTTCCAGGGGAGGAGAAAGTATTTCGTGGGCTCGGCCTGCCGGACGGCAGCGAGCGCCGTCGCGTCGGCTTCCCAGAGGATGAAGGTGTGGTCCCAGTGCGCGTCGAGCCAGCCCAACAGCCGCCGCTTGATGAGCGCGAAGTCCACGACCCGGCCCACGTCGTCCACCTCCGCGCCCCCCCCGCGGGCATGGACCTCCACCTCCACCCGGTAGTTGTGGCCGTGGAGGTAGGCGCAGCGGCCCTCGTGGCCGAGCAGCCGGTGGCCGGCGCAGAACCGGAGGCTGCGGACGAGCGAGAGCCGAGTAGCAGGGGTTTCGGGCATGAGAGGGTCCGGGATGGGGCCTCGAAAGGGAATTTTCTCGATCATACACAGGGCAGACGAGGGTGCAGAATGTCACGACGGCGGGTATTCTGCTTCGGCCCTTGCTGGAGTTCCATCGACGGAAGGGGTTGCCCATGCCGATCGAGCGGCGTAGGAAACCGAGCGGAGTAGGATTGCGGAGCGAGGTTTCCTTCGAGCGAGCGAAAGGCAGGATGCCTGAAGCGAGCGTCCGGCGAGATGGCATGGGCAACCCCGGCCCACTTCAGTTGGTCCAGGCAACCCCCTGAATACATTCGCATCCATGATCCTCGTCACCGGCGGGGCCGGCTTCATCGGCAGTAACTTCGTCCTCGACTGGCTCGCCGCCTCGGACGAGCCGGTCGTGAACCTCGACAAGCTCACCTACGCCGGCAACCTCGCCAACCTCGCCGGCCTCGCGGGCGACCCCCGCCACACGTTCGTCCACGGCGACATCGGCGACCGCGAGCTCGTCGAGCAGCTCTTGGCCGAGCACCGCATCCGGGCGATCGTCCACTTCGCCGCTGAGAGCCATGTCGATCGCTCGATCCACGGCCCCGAGGATTTTGTCGCCACCAACGTGGTGGGGACGTTTCGGCTCCTGGAGGCGGCCCGGGCCTATTGGTCGCCGCTCCCGCCGGCCGAGCGGACGGCCTTCCGGTTCCTGCACGCCCCCCCCGACGAGGTCTACGGCCCGCCCGGGGCGGCTGCCCCGCCGTTCTCGGAGATGACCCAGTACCGGCCCAACAGCCCCTACGCCGCCACCAAGGCGGCCAGCGATCATCTGGTTCGCGGCCACCACCACACCTTCGGCCTGCCGGTCGTGACCACCAACTGCTCCAACAACTACGGCCCCTGGCAGTTTCCCGAGAAGCTGATTCCCCTGTGCATCCACCGGGCCGTGGCCGGCGAGCCCCTGCCGATCTACGGCGACGGCCGGCAGGTCCGCGACTGGCTCTACGTGGCCGACCACTGTGCCGCGATCCGCCGCGTGCTCGAGGCGGGCCGGCCCGGCGAGGTCTACAACATCGGCGGCTCGAGCGAGCTGGCCAACCTCGACGTGGTCACGCTCCTCTGCCGGATTCTCGACGAGGAGCAGCCCCGGGCCGACGGCCAGTCCTACGCCAGCCAGATCACCTTCGTGGCCGACCGGCCGGGCCACGACCGCCGCTATGCGATCGACCACGGGAAGATCACAGCCGAACTCGGCTGGCAGCCGAGCGAATCGTTCGAGACCGGCCTCAGGAAGACCGTCCGCTGGTACCTCGACCACGCCGCCTGGGTGGCCGACGTGACCAGCGGCGCCTACCGGGAGTGGGTCGGGAAGCAGTACGCGGCACGACAAAGGTAGCCATGAGCCAGCGCAAGGAGTTGGAGAGCCGGGCAGGGGGTCGCGCGCAGACGCCGGTGCATTTTGACTGGCAGAGTTGGCTTACCATGCGAATCAGGCAGGCGTCGTCAAAATCCGCCGGCGGCGAGCACGTGCCCCCG
>CAYRNG010000198.1:0-4130 GCA_964425395.1 uncultured Candidatus Kuenenia sp.
CGTCGATCTCGACCCCCGCTGGGTGATCAAGCTGATCCAGAAGGGATGGATGGAGCACCTCGAGGCCTACAAGCAGCACTGCATCGACCAGGCGATCACCGTCCTCGAGGCGGGCCACGACATCCGTTGCATGTTCACGACGCCCAAGCTGCTCGAGGCCCTGGCGTTGGCCCTCGAGAAGAAGGGCACCACGATCCGCCAGGCCGGGATCACCGGCATCTTCTCGGGCGGCACCGAGTTCACCCCCCAGTGGACCCGGTTCGCGGTCGAGGAATTGCTCGACGGGGCTTACATGACGCCCACCTACGGCAACACCCTGATGGGTCTGGCGGCCAGCCGGCCGGTCGTGCCGGCCGACGGCTACACGATCGCCTACTACGCCCCCCAGCCGCGGGCGGTGATCGAGGTCGTGGACTTCGACGACCGCGACACGATCGTGCCCTACGGCGGCACCGGCCGCGTCCGGCTGACCACGCTCACGAGGGAGACCTTCATCCCCGGCTTCCTCGAGCGGGACGAGGGGGAACGCGAGCTGCCCTACGCGAAGTATCCCTGGGACGGCGTCAGCGGCGTGCGGCCGTTCCGCGAGCTGGCCGCCACCACGACCGTCGGGGTGTACTAGCTTTACGGCTTCGCGGCCATCCATGGCCCGCGAAGCCTTGGCGGCCCGCCGGCCGCACCTCCGGGCGGCCGTGCTTTGCGCGGTTGGCGGTGTGGAAGGCAGGGTCGCGGTTCTGATAGTCCGTCACGGCGTGACGGACCTACAAGCGTGACGGACCTCCAAGTCAATCCGGGTCGCGGGAGGGGTTGCCCGTGCTATCTCGACGGCGTTGGAAACCGTCCGGAGGCAGGATGCCGAAGCCTCGGGCGAAAGGGGACAGTCCCCGAAGCGGGGACAGTCCCCGGGCGTGCGGTACCATGACCTTATGAACCTCGTCGTCAAAGATCTCGTCCAGCAGTTCCCCGTGCGGGCCGAGGGGGGCCGGGCCGCGGGCCTGGCCACCGTGCTCGACCGGCTCTCGCTGGCCACCGGCGAGATCGGCACGCTCGTGCTGGTGGGCCCCTCCGGCGGCGGCAAATCGACGCTTCTGCGAATTCTGGCCGGCCTCGACGTGCCCACGGCCGGCCGGGTGGCCTTCGAGGGCGAACCGCTGCCCCGCGACGAGGCCGCCCTGCGGAGTTATCGGCGGACCGTCGGCACGGTCTTCCAGGCCTACAACCTGTTTCCCCACCTGACCGCGATGGACAACCTCCTGCTGCCGCTGGTGCACGTTCACGGCCTCGCCGACGCGGAGGCCCGGGAGCGGGTCCGCGGGCCGCTGGAGCGGTTTCGGCTGGCCGAGCACGCCCACAAGCGGCCGGCTGAACTCTCCGGCGGGCAGAAGCAGCGGATCGCGATCCTCCGGGCCCTCGTCACCCGGCCGCGACGGCTGTTTCTCGACGAGCCGACCTCCGCCCTCGATCCCGAGATGCGGGCCGAAGTGCTCGAGATGATCGCCGAGGTCCGGGCCGAGGGGGGGCAGTTCGTGCTCGTCACCCACGAGATGGGTTTCGCCCGCCGGGTGGCTGACGAGATCGCCTTCGTGGCGGCCGGCCGCGTGCCGGTCGTCGCGACCGCCGCCGAGTTCTTCGATCGCCCTGCAGACCCGCAGGTGCAAGCCTTTCTCCAGATGACCCTCGCCACCTGAGGCCGCCATGAGCACTCCCCCCGACGCCCCCGCCGCCACCCCGGCAGCCGCCACCTCACCCGCGGCCACGGCCGCCTTCTTGGCCGCGCTCGTGGCCGACGCCGTGGCCATGCCGGTCCATTGGTATTACGACACGGCAGCGCTCGATCGCGACTATCCCGAGCTGGCCTCGACCGTTGCCGCAGCGGCCTACCTCGCCCCCCGCAACCCGCACTCCGGCAGCATCCTCTGGCGGAGCCAGTGGACGCCGCCGAGCCCGCAGTTCGACATCCTCCGCGAGCAGGCGGCCTTCTGGGGCCAGCGGGGCATCCACTACCACCAGTTCCTTGCGGCCGGGGAGAACACGCTTAACTTCCGGCTGGCCGCCGAGCTGTTTGCCATGGTTCGCCACGACCGCGGCTACGACGCCGAGAAGTGGCTCGACCGCTACGTGACGCTCATGCTCGAGCCGGGCTGGCACCGCGACACCTACCTGGAGGAGTATCACCGCCACTTCTTCACGAACCTCGCCGCCGGCCGCAAGCCGATCAACTGCGGCGTCCGCGACATCCACATCGGCGGCCTGGTGCCCGTGCCGGCCCTGGCCGCGGCCCTTGGGCCCGGGCACCCCGACCTCAGGGAAATCGTCCGGCTGCACGTGGGCCTGACCCACAAGGATCCCGATGTCCTGGCGGCCGCCGACACGCTCGTGAAGATCCTCGCTGCCGCCCTGCCTCGGCGGGAGGCCGGGCCCCCCTCGCCCGCGGGGGCAGCCGCCGCTCTCCGCGAGGCGATCCTCGACCACGGCCGCGACTGGATCTCGGCCGCCAAGCTCGCCGGCTGGGAGAAGCTCTCCGACCGGCAGCTCGTCGGCGGCACGCTCTCGACAGCCTGCTACATCGACGACGCCTTCCCCGCCGCCCTGGCCCTGGCCTACCGGCATGCCGGCGACTTTACCGCGGGGGTCGTGGCCAACGCCCGCTGCGGGGGCGACAACTGCCACCGGGGAGCCGTCGTCGGCAGCCTGCTTGCCTGCGCTGCCCCGATTCCCCAGCCTCTCCTGAACGGCCTCCAGCGGCTGCCTCCCGCCGTCGCCGCCATGACAACGCAGGCTGCCGACTGAAGCCGTCGGGCAAAGCGTGCCGATTCTTCATGGCAGGCTGCCAGCCTGCCCCACACGCCGGCGTCGCCGTGGGACAGCCGTGCAGTCTGCCAAAAATCGGAGAGGCGTTCGTGCGACGTCATGGAAGCATCCTGTTCGTCGCGGCAGGTCTCGTGCTCGTGGCCCTCACGGCCCAGGGCTTCGACTGGGCCGACCACGAGTTGGAGAACGCCTCGCTCTTCGATTACGACGCCGACGAGGAATACGCGCCGCTGCGGCAGGTCGGCCTGTTCAAGAAACAGGGCCGCCGGCGGTGGGGACCGCCCGACTTCGGCCCCGGCAAGGTGCCTGGTCCGATCATTCCCGAGCCGATGGTGTTCGACTTGGTCCGGCCGCTCAACGCCCGCAAGGGGGAGCTCGAGGCGAATGTGCTGGCCATCTTCCCGATGAAGCGAGGGCCGGGCGGCGTTTCGGGTCTGCCCGATCCGATCGGCGCCGTGCCGCTGCCCGGCAAGGGCCAGGGCATCGAGTGGGCGCCCGAGATCGAGTGGTGCCCGCGGGACGGGGTCACCTGGGAGGTCGAGTTCCCGTTCATCGACGACCGCTTCGAGGCCTTCAAGATCGCCCACCAGCGGATGATCGGCACGGCCTTCGACGACCGCTTCATCCACGGCTGGCAGGCGATCGGCCTCAACGACTTCGACAGCGGCACGACCACCCTGGCCCTGCTCTGGGTGGCCGGCTGGCGGTTCAACGAGACCTGGAGCACCCTGGCCCTGATCGGCGGCCGGCAGGAGATCGGCCCGCCCGGCTTCCGGGGAACTGAATATTTGCAGAATGTGAGCCTGTTCGCCGACCTGGCCGACGACTTCCTGGTGGGCATCGAGACCAACTACCAGCAGGACACCACCGGCCCGGCCGCCTGCCTCCTGATGCCGCAGTTTCAATGGCTACTGACCCGCTGCCTGCAGCTCCAGGCCGGCGCCGGCTACCGCTTCGCCACCGGGGGCAACCTCCCCGAGGCCGCTATCCGCGTGATCATGGCCAACTGACGGGCTGCTCCCCGGCCGCCGGGCATCTGCTAGAGTATGAGGCCCATTTTCGGTCCCCGGAAGAATCCGCCGGGACCGAGGGGTTGCCCGTGCCAATCGAGACGGCGTTGGAAACCGAAGCGCAGGCGGGATGCCGAAGCGAGGTTTCCATCGAGCGAGCTGAAGGCAGGATGCCGGAAGCGAGCGTCCGTCGAGATGGCACGGGCAACCCCGTTGCTCTCCGTTCGACCTCCGCAAACAACTCGTTTCCCGCCGCGCTGAGATCCTGCATGCATCCCACTGCTCCCGCCCGCGGCCGCCGGCCGGCCG
>CAYRNG010000199.1:0-1784 GCA_964425395.1 uncultured Candidatus Kuenenia sp.
TCCACTCCATGTCGCGGCGGGCGAGGTAGTCGTTGACGGGCACGACGTGCACCCCCTTGCCCTCCAGCGCGTTCAAGTAGGCCGGCAGCGTGGCCACGAGGGTCTTGCCCTCGCCGGTGATCATCTCGGCGATCGCGCCGGAGTGGAGCACCATCCCGCCGATCAGCTGAACGTCGTAGTGCCGCATCCCCAGCCAGCGGCGGCCCGCCTCGCGGCAGACGGGGGAGGCCTCCACGAGCAGGTCGTCGAGGCTCTCCCCGGCGGCCAGCCGCCGGCGAAACTCCGCCGTCTGGCCGGTGAGCTCGGCGTCGCTCATGGCCTGATAGCGGGGCTCGAGGAGGTTGATGGCCTCGATCCGGGGCTCGAGCTTGCGGATGGTGCGGGCGTTGGAGGAGCCGAACAGGCCGGTGATGAAGCGTTCGGCCCGGCCGCTCAGGGCGGAGGCGCCGCCGGTCACCGAGTCCCAGATGCTTTCGAGGGTTTCCATGCAGGGGGGAAGGGGGTCGGGAGAAAGGTCGGGCGGTTGCACGCGGCCGGGAGGGGCCGCCTGCAAAAATGCGGGTCAACCTGGGATTGTCGCGGTCGGGCGGCCCGGGGGTCAAGGCGACCATCGCGGCGGTGCCGCCGGTGAACGCGGTCACCGCCCGGGCCGGTTCGGACTCTGGAAGCAGCCCAGTTCCACGTCGGGCAATGCGACGGTCGGGTTAGCCTCCGACGGCTCGTCCGCCTGGACGAGCTTCCCCCGGTCGCCTGCGATCAGGGTCGGAACGCCGCCGGGGCCGATCCGGAAGATTCTCACCCACTTGGGGGAACCACTCGAACCGCCGCTCGCGGCGGGCGTCCTGCAGGAACACGAAGCCGCCCTGCACTGGGGCGGACGCACGGGTTGTGACTCCTTGGTGAACGCCCTGCGGGCGACGCGGTACCCTATGACTGGTCTCGTCCGCCCAGCGTGGGCAGTAGCCGGGCCAACTCGACAACCACCCGGCCGCCGGCATCGTCGACCACGCCGGCACACGAGAGCGGCTCCTGCGGTTCGAGGCTGGCCTCGCTCGCGTAGCCGCTGCCGGACGGAGGGCCGGCCTCACGACCACCGGCCGGGTCACGAAACACCCGCGTTTGCCGTGTGGCGGCGTCGATCACCCAGACCTCCGGGATGCCATGCCGGGCGTAGAGCGGCACCTTCGTGCCGAGGTCATACGCCAGGCTCGTATCCGAAACCTCGATGACCAGCAGCACGTCGGCCGGCCCGGGATGAGACGTCGTGTAGAAGTCGGCCCGGGGCCGGAGGATCGCGATGTCGGGCTCCGGTTCACTGAGGTCGTCGAGCCGCAGCGGGTTTTGGCAGCGAATGACGACCGCTTGGCCTGCTTGCCGGCCAAAGTGCCTAACCAAGGCGTCCACAAGTGCGGCGTGCAAGACTCCGATCGGCGACATGTCGAAGATCTCCCCGTCGATGAGCTCCACCCGGTCGCCCGGCCCGAGGATGCCCGCCTCGCCCATCCGGTGAAATGCGTCCACCGAAATCAGATGCCGCGTCGGGGCAGGGAAAGGAATTGTGGCCATCGGAGATACGCTCGAAGAGACGACCTCAGGAAGTTCATGGGGAGTATACAGACGCACACCAGGGCGTCAACTCGGCCACGGGGCGGCGGCCTTCCGCAGGCCCGTAGATGGCCGCACGCGTCGTCGCCGGCGGCCGCGGCCGAACGGACAATCGGAGTGAAGGGGGACACGGAGTGAAGGGGGGCAGTCCCCCGCGGGGGCAGTCCCCGGGGGGGGGG
>CAYRNG010000200.1:0-9916 GCA_964425395.1 uncultured Candidatus Kuenenia sp.
CGGCTGCCCTTTCCGTGGGTCGGGGGTGCCCGTGCCATCTCGCCGGACGCTCGCTTGGGGACTGTCCCCGCCGCGGGGACTGTCCCCCTTTCGGCATCCTGCCTGCGGACGGTTTCCAACGCCGTCGAGATAGCACGGGCAACCCCGCCCGCGACCCGCATCCCGTGGGGACGAGTTTCTCTCCGCTTCAACGCACCGTCCCCTGGCTCGCGCCAGGGGTTTCTATTGGTATTGCTCGCTTCCGAGAGATTACCCGGCCACGAGCCGGGGATCCCATAAAAACCCAGGGCGCGAGCCCGGGGACGGTGGGAACGAAAACCACCCCGCCATCCACACCGCAAGACGCGCAAAGCACGGCCGCCCGGAGGTCGGCCGGCGGCCGCGAAGCCCGCCGGGCGTAAAACCAGCTCAGGTCGCCGCCGGCTTGGGGGGCGGGGCCACCACCCGGACGCCGAGTTCGGCCAACTGCCGGCTCGCGACGGCGGCTGGGGCGCCGGTCATCAGGTCGCTGGCCTTCTGGGTCTTGGGGAAGGCGATCACGTCGCGGATGCTTTCCAGGCGGCCGAACAGCATCACCCAGCGGTCGATGCCCAGGGCGATGCCGCCGTGGGGCGGGGCCCCGCTGGCCAGGGCGTCGAGCAGAAACCCGAACCGCTCCCGGGCCGTCTCGGCATCGATGCCCAACAGGCCGAACACCTTGGCCTGGGTGGCCGAGTCGTGAATCCGGATCGTGCCGCCGCCCGCCTCCGAGCCGTTGATCACCAGGTCGTAGGCCACCGCCCGGCAGGCGGCCGGGTCGGTCTCGAGGAGCGGCAGGTCCTCGGGCCGCGGGGCGGTGAAGGGATGGTGCATCGCGGCCCAGCCGCCGGTCTCGGCGTCGCGGGCGAACATCGGGAAGTCCACGACCCAGGAGAAGTGCATGGCCGCCGGATCGAACAGCTCGAGCTCGGTGCCGAGCCGCTTGCGGAGGGTGTGGAGGGCCTTCGAGGTGACCTCGAATGAGTCGGCCACGATCAGGGCCAGGTCGCCCGGCTGGCAGCCGAGCCGGTCTCGCAGGTCGGCCGCGATGCCGGCGAGGTTCTTGGCCACCGGCCCGCTGAAGGAGCCGTCGGGCTCGCTCTTGAGCCAGACGAGCCCTTTCGCCCCGGCCTCCACGGCCACGGCCGTCAGCTCGTCGAGCTCCTTGCGGGAGAACCGGCCGGCCGCCTCCGGCACCCGGATGCCCCGCACCCGGCCGCCGCTCTCGACCGCCCCCCGGAAGACCCGGAAGTCGCTCGTCGCGGCCAGCGGGGTGAGATCGACGATCTCGAGGCCGAACCGCAGGTCGGGGGCGTCGTGGCCGAACCGCTCCATGCACTCGGCATAGGAGAGCCGGGGCAGGGGCAGGGGCACATCGAGGCCAAGAATCTCCCGGGCGGTCCGCTGCACGAGCCCCTCGATCACCCCCATCACGTCGGCCGCCTCCACGAACGACATCTCGACGTCGAGCTGGGTGAACTCCGGCTGCCGGTCGGCCCGCAGATCTTCGTCGCGGAAGCACTTCGCCACCTGCACGTAGCGGTCGAAGCCGGCGATCATCAAGAGCTGCTTGTAGAGCTGCGGCGACTGGGGCAGCGCGAAGAACGAGCCGTGCTCGAGCCGGCTGGGCACGAGGAAGTCGCGGGCCCCCTCCGGCGTGCTCTTGCCGAGCATCGGCGTCTCGACGTCGATGAAGCCGAGCGCGTCGAAGTGATCCCGCATGATCTTCACGATCCGGCTGCGGAGCAGGAGGTTCTCCTGCATGGCCGGCCGGCGGAGGTCGAGCCAGCGGTTGGCGAGGCGGACCTCCTCGCCGGGCAGGTCGGCGGCCCCGGGCTGGAAGACGGGCGTGACCGCCTCGTTGAGCACCTCGAGCTCGGCACAGACGAGCTCGACTCCGCCGGTGGCCAGCTTGGGATTGGTGGTGCCCTCGGGGCGGGCGTTCACCCGGCCGGTGGCCCGGAGCACCCACTCCGAGCGGGCCGCCCGGGCGGCGGCCTGCGTGGCCGGAGCGGCGTCGGGCCCGATCACCACCTGGGTGCGGCCCCAGCGGTCGCGGAGGTCGATGAAGATCACCCCCTTGTGGTCGCGGACGCGGTCCACCCAGCCGCACAGCGTGGCCTGGCCACCGACATGCTCGGGACGCAATTCACCGCAGGAATGGGTTCGCAGCACGCAGGATCCTTTTATCGGGTCGGTATCGGGGGGCGGGCTATTCGCCGTCGGACGTGAACGCCGCGGCCACCATCACCGCCAGCGTCAGGAGCATCGAGATCGCGAGCAGCGGCACGATGCCGTACCAGCCGATCGAGCGGGCCGTCCCGACGGCCGCATCCCCGCGGCCGAAGGCGAAGATCGCCGTGGCCGCCAGGATGGCGAACAGGATCGCGGTGGCCAGGGCCGACCAGGCCAGCAGCTTGGGGATCATCGCGGCCTACCTCACGACCCGCTCGCCGGCCACCAGCCGGGGCTGGCCACGGCGGCCCTCGGCCCCGAAGGTCAGTTCCAGTTGCTGGCCGGTATCGCCCTCGGGGCAGAGCTCGCGAAACAGGAGGCTCGGCTGGATGTCGTGGTTGTGCTGATACTTGTCGCTCGCGTATTCCGTGATCTGGCCGGCCACCTGGTGAAAGAAGATGTGGCAGATCGGCACGCCGGGATAGATCTTGACCGGCTGGACGGCGAACATCTCGAGCGTCCAGTAGCCGGCGAAGCCGACGTCGCCGAAGCCGGCCGTCACGTGCACGAACAGCCCCAGCCGGCCGACTGAGCTGCGGCCCTCGATCATCGGCACCAGGTTGTGGGTCTCGGTTCGCTCCACCGTCCGGCCAAGGTAGAGCTGGTTGGGGGTGAGCACGAGGCCGTCCTCGGGAATCGTGATCCGCTCCACCCGGTTGCTCTTCCGCATGTCGAGCACCACCTCCTCGTAGACGAGCAGTTCGTCGTGGAGCGAGAGGTTGTAGCTGTTGGGGTTGAGGCGGGACTCGTCGAAGGGGTCGATGAGGATGTCGCTGCCGAGTCGGCTGCGGATCTCGTGGCCGGAGAGGATCATGACGGGCTCCCGGACGGTGATGACGCGGGGACGGCCGCGTCGAACGCAGAGTCTATGCCAGGCGATCAAAACGCGACAGTCACCGCCGCACGGGAGCCGCCGCAACGCCTTTTCGCGGGCAGAGGTCGGCCAGCGGGCACTCGCCGCACCGCGGCCGGCGGGCGGTGCAGACGGTTCGGCCCAGTTCGATCAGCCGGTGGCTGAAGGCGATCCAGTGGTCGCGGGGCAGGCAGGCCACCAGATCCCGCTCGGCCCGCACCGCGTCGGCATGGCGGGTGAGGCCCAGGCGGCGGGAGATCCGGCCCACGTGGGTGTCCACGACCACGCCCACGGCCAGCCCAAAGGCCGAGCCGAGCACCACGTTGGCCGTCTTTCGGCCCACGCCCGGCAGGCGGACGAGCTCCTCGAGCGTGCGGGGCACCTCCCCGTCGTGCCGCTCCTCGAGCGCCTGGCAGCAGCCCAGGATGCTCTTGGCCTTGGCCCGGAAGAAGCCCGTGCTCTTGATCACCTCCTCGAGGGCCGGCCGGGCCGCGGCGGCCAGCCGGGCGGGGCTGGGCCAGCGGCGAAACAGGGGGCCGGTGACCATGTTCACCCGCCGGTCGGTGCACTGGGCCGAGAGGATCGTGGCCACGAGCAGTTGGAAGGGGTTCTGGAAGTCGAGGGAGCAGGAGGCTCCCGGAAAGGCTTCGGCGAGCCGCTGGCAGATCTGGGCCGCCCGCTCCCGGCGGGCCGCGGCCGATTCGCGGCCCCGCGGGCCGGCGGACTGCTCTCGATCGCCGCCAGTGCTACGATTCATCACGTGATGCTCACCATGCCGGTCGCCCGAGCGGGCGGCCGGATCCCGGGCAGGAGCCAGCATGACCGCCGAACCGCCAGACGCCGACTACCACCCGCTCTACCTCGCGGGCATCGCCCATTTCAATGCCTGCGACTACTACGAGAGCCACGAGGTCTGGGAGGAGCTCTGGACCGACTACCGAGGGCCGTCGCGGAAGTTCTACCAGGGCTTGATTCAGGCCGCCGTGGCACTCTACCACTTCGGCAACGGCAACATCCGCGGGGCCCGCAAGCTCCACGGCAGCGTCCACGGCTACCTCGACGATTACGCCCCCTGCCACCTGGGCCTCGACGTGACCGGCTTCCTGGCGGCCTTCGACACCTGCCTGGCGGAGGTGGCGGCCAGCACCGAGGAGTTTCCCGAGATTCCCCTCGACCCCGAACTGCTCCCCGAGATCCACCTCGACCCGCCGCCTGCCGCGGAGCCGGCCTGAGCGTTTCCCGTTTCCCATTGCGTATCCCCGGCCCGCCCGGCCGATCCTTTTTGGCGTAGCTTCCCGCATGTCCGACGAGCCCCTCGCCTTCTCACCGGAGCAGTTCTCGGGCCAGGCGCGGATGTTTCCGCTGCCGAACCTGGTGATGTTTCCCCACGTCATGCAGGCCCTCCACATCTTCGAGCCCCGCTACCGGGCGCTCTTCGAGGAGGCGATCGAGGACGACCGGCTGATCGCCCTGGGGTCGCTGGCGGCCGGCTGGGAGGGAGACTACGAGGGGCGGCCGCCGCTGCGGCCCACCGCCTGCCTGTGCCGGATCGCCACCCACCAGCGGACCCCCGAGGGCACCTACAACGTGCTCGTGCTGGGAGTGCGGCGGCTGAAGCTCGTCCGCGAGCTGCCCCCCAAGAAGCTCTTCCGGGTGGTGGAGTCGGAGATCATCGACGACTTCGAGCCCGCCGACGCCCCGGCCGGCGCGGCGGCCGCCCTCCAGCAGCGGCTCCTGGCCGCCTTCAAGCAGGCCATGCCCCGGATCCCCAACGCCTACGAGCAGCTCGACCAGCTGCTCGGCAGCCAGATCACGCTCGGGATGCTGGCCGACATCGTCTCGTACACGATCGACCTCGACCTCGAGACGAAGGTCCGGCTGCTGGCGGAGTGCGACGTCTTCCGCCGCACCGTGATGCTCCTCGAGGCGATCGCCAGCCGCACGCCGCCGGGCTCGACCCGGCGGTTCCCGCCGGAGTTCAGCGCCAACTGAGCGGGGCGGGTAGTCCGTCACGGCGTGACGAACCTACAGGGGACTGTCCCCGCTTCGGGGACTGTCCCCTTTCCTGCCCGTGCCAATCGAGCCGGCGTTGATGCCGAAAGGGGGACTGTCCCCGGAAAGCGGCCGGTTGCGGCCGTGCGCTGCACGGCTGCCTCACAGTCCCCCGAGGCTTCGATTACACTCGAGCATCTATGAGTGATGCCCCCGCCCGCCCCGTCGATCAGCCCCGCATCGAGCGGGCCGTCCGCGAGATCCTGGCCGCCGTCGGAGAAGACCCCGACCGGGAAGGGCTGCTGGAAACCCCCGCCCGGGTGGCCCGGATGTATGCCGAGCTGTTCAGCGGCCTGGGACAGGATCCCCGCGTCCACCTCGGCAAGGCGTTCGCCGAGAAATACGACGAGATCGTGCTCGTCCGCGACATCTCCTTCAACAGCGTCTGCGAGCACCACCTACTGCCTTTCATGGGGCGGGCCCACATCGGCTACATGCCGAATGGCCGGGTGCTCGGCCTCAGCAAACTGGCCCGCGTGGTCGAGACCCTCTCCCGCCGGCCGCAGGTGCAGGAGCGGCTCACCGAGCAGATCGCCACGCTGCTGGAAGACGACCTGGGGGCCAAGGGGGTGGCCGTGGTGGTCGAGGCCACCCATACCTGCATGACGATCCGCGGCGTCCGCAAGCCGGGCAGCCTGTGCGTCACCTCGGCGATGAAGGGCGTGTTTCGGTCCAACGTCTCGAGCCGGGCCGAGGTGATGTCGCTGATCTACGGCCATCGGGCCGAGACCTGACCGCCGCCCGGCGGCTCTTCCCGCGGCCGACCCCGGGGCCCTTTTCCGCATGACCCTCCTGCTCGACTTTCTCTGCCGCTTCGGCTGGGGCATGGCGGCCGGGCTCGTGCTCACGCCGGCGGCGCTGGTGCCGGCGGGGTTCTTCCGGGTGAACCTGCTCGTGATCCTGGGGCTGGCAACGGCCGCGGCGGTGGTGGCCCGCGGCCTGCCCGACGGGAGCACGGCCTGGCTGCCGGCAGCGCTGGCGGCGGTGGTGGCCTGGCTGGGGAGCGTGGCCTGGCTGGGCGAGAAGAGGCGGGCCGGCCGCTGGGCATGCGGGATCGTGGCCGCCCTCCTGGCCGCGGCCACCTTCGCGGTGGCGGCTCCGGCCGGGGCCTCGGCGTCGCCGGCCGCAGCCTGGACCGGCGGCGGGGCCGGGCTCGTGTCGGGGCTCGTCAGCGGCCTGGCGGTGCATGCGATGCTCCTCGGCCACTGGTACCTCAACGCCCCCGGGATGCGGGTGGACGCCCTCAGGCGGATGATCGACCTGGCCCTGGCCGCCTGGGCGGTGCAGGGGGCGATCTCGCTGGCCGGGCTCGTGGCCGGCCCGGGACTTCCGTCCGGCACGACCGCCGCGGCCCTCCTCGCCCTCCGCTGGCTGGCCGGGCTCGTGGGCCTGCCGGTGCTCCTCGTCATGGCCCGCAAGACGCTTGACATCCCCAACACCCAGAGTGCCACCGGTATCCTGTATGTGGCCTGCCTGGCGGCGATCCTGGGCGAACTGACCTCCCAGCTGCTGCGGGCCGCTGCCTGAACCACGATCCTCTCCGATGCGCATCACCTACGCCTGCCCCGCCTGCGACGCGACGGTCACCCAGACCGACATCGAGACGGCCGCCGAGCTCGTCTGCAGCCGGTGCGGCGCGGCGGTGGCGGTGCCGGCCGACGGGATCGCCTGGACGAACGCCGCCGGCGGGGCGGCCGAGCCGGGGGCGGGCCAGCCGGTCTTGCGGCGGTGCCTCGTCTGCCCGAGCACCGAGCTCTTCGCCCGCAAGGACTTCCCGCAGCGGCTCGGGGTGGCGATCGTGGTGGCGGGGTTCGCGGCCAGCTGCGTCACCTGGGCCTGGCAGCTGCTCGTGCCCACCTTCGCGATCCTGTTCGGCACGGCCCTGGTGGACGTGGCCCTCTACCTGGTGATGCCCGAGTGCCTCACCTGCTACCGCTGCGCCGCCCGCTACCGCGGCGCCGGCGGCCCGCACGGGGGCTTCGATCTCGAGACCCACGAGCGGCATCGGCAGCAGCGGATCCGGCTCCGCGAGGCGGTCGCCCGCCAGACCAGCCCGACTGCCTCCCCCACATCGACATGAGACCACGAGAACCAGAAATACACCGCTGCTCGTGGATCAGAGGGGTTGCCCGCGCTATCTCGACGGCGTTGGAAACCGAGCGGAGGCAGGATGCCGAAAGGGGACAGTCCCCGAAGCGGAGGCAGGATGCCGAAAGGGGACAGTCCCCGAAGCGGGGACAGTCCCCGGGGAGCGTCCGGCGAGATGGCACGGGCAACCCCGGTGCACTTCGCAAGACCCTGATGGTCTGAGCACACAGCCCCCGGTACCGGCATGGATCCTGATCAGGCACGCATCGAGGAAGACCTGCGGGGCATCGTCTCCGGCGACGTAATCTGCGCCGAGGTCGGCCGGTCGCTCTACGCCACCGACGGCAGCCTGTTCGAGACCCTGCCGCTGGCGGTCGTCCGGCCGCGGACAACCGACGACGTGGCGGCCACCGTCCGCTGGGCCGCCGAGCAGGGGCTGGCGGTGCATCCCCGGGGCGGGGGCACGAGCCTCTGCGGCGGGCCGCTCGGCCCGGGGATCGTGATCGACTGCTCGCGGTTCATGCGGCGGGTGCTCGGGGGCGTGGGAGACTCCGTCCGCGTCCAGGCGGGCGTGCTGGCGGTGCAGCTCGACACGTTCCTCGGCCGCCGTCGCCGCTGCCTGGGGCCCGACCCCGCCAATGCCGCCTCCACCACGATCGGCGGCATGATCGGCCGCGACGCCTCGGGGAGCCGGTTCCTCCGCCACGGCTCGGTCCGCGACCGGGTGACGTCGCTGGAGGTGGTGCTCGCCGACGGCACGGTCCGGGAGATCTCCGCCAGCCTGCCGGAAGCTGCCGCCCCCCAGCCTGGATCCGAGTCGGGGATCACCGCCACGCCCCGCGACCGGGTCGGCGGCCTGGCGGCCGGGCTGGTCGAGATTCTCGACCGCGGCCGGGAGGTGATCGCCCGCGGGCAGCCGGCGGCCCGGGCCCGACACGGCGGCTACCGGCTCCACGACCTCGCGCGGGCCGACAGTCTGGTCGATCTGCCGCGGCTCTTCTGTGGCGCCGAGGGAACGCTTGGCGTGGTCACGGCCGCCACCCTCACGAGCGTGCCGGTCGACGCGGCCACGGCGGTGGGGCTGCTCCTCTTCGACTCGCTCGATGCCGCCGCGGAGGCCGCCCTCAGGCTGCTGGCGATCGGGCCGAGCGCCTGCGATCTGTTCGACCGCCGCCACCTGGCCCTGGCCCGCGAGGCCCGGCCGGCATTCGATCTGCTGATCCCGCCGGTGGCCGAGGCGGGGCTGCTCGTCGAGTTCACGGCCGACGAGCCGGCCGACTGCAACGCCCGCCTCGAGCAGGCGTTGGCCGCGATGCGGCGGGGCCGCCGGGGCTGCATCGACATTCGCCGGGCCGAGGATGCCCACGACGCCGCCTTCTTCTGGGAGCTCTCCCGAAGCGTGGTCTCGACGCTCCACGAGGTCCGGGCCGAGGTCCGGCCGGTGCCCTTCCTGGAAGACATCGTGGTACCTCCGCCCGCCCTGCCCGACTTCCTGCGGCGGCTGCGGGGCGTGCTCCAGCGGCTTCAGCGGACGGCGATGGTCTTCAGCCACGCCGGCCACGGCCAGGTCCACGTGCGGCCCCACGCCACGCCCCGCGATCCGGCCGAGCGGGGCCGGCTCGAGGAGCTGGCCGCGGAGGTCTATGCGGAGGTGGTGGCGGTGGGGGGCTCGATCGGCGGCGAGCTGGGGCTGGGTCTGTCGCGAACGCCGTTCTTCGCCGGGCTGTTTCCTGAGCTGGCCGGCGTGTTCGGCGAGGTCAAGCAGCTCTTCGATCCGGCGGGTGTCTTGAACCCGGGCCGGATCGTGGCCGGCGGCGAGCCGCGGACCGAGTTTCGCCGGCCGCTCGAGCCGCCGGCCGAGGCCGAGCCCGCCGCCGATGATTCGCCGCCGCCGCAGCTGGTGCCGCTGACGACCTGGAGCCGCGACCGGCTCGTGATCGAGGCCGACGCCTGCAACGGCTGCGGCAGCTGCCGAGGTGTGGCGGCCACGACGCGGATGTGCCCCCGCTACCGGGAGAACCCGGCCGAGGAGGCCGCGCCGCGGGCCAAGGCCAATCTGATGGCCGCCCTCCTGGCCGGCACGCTCGACGTCAAGGCCCTCTCCTCCGACGCCGTCCGGGCGGTGGCCGACACCTGCTTCAACTGCCACCGCTGCCGCACCGACTGCGATGCCGGGGTCGATATCCCGGCGATCGTGACGGAGCTCAAGGCGGCCCACTACGCCGCCAACGCCTCGAAGCTCGCCCCCTGGCTCTTGACCCGGATCGACGGCCTGACGGCGGCTGCCGGCCGGGTGCGGCCGCTGGCCAACTGGGCGCTGGCCAATCCCCAGGCCCGCTGGCTGATCGAGAAGACGCTCGGCATCGCCCGGGGCCGCAAGCTGCCGGTGGTGAGCGGCGGGCAGGTGATGCGCTGGGCGGCCCGCCGCGGCCTGACCCGCCCCTCGCGGCGGAGCGGGCCGCGGGTGCTCTACTTCCTCGACACCTACGCCCGGCGGCACGATCCGCTGCTGGCGGAGTCGTTCGTGGCGGTGCTCGAGCGGAACGGGATCGGGGTGTTCATCGATCCCCGCCAGGTGGCCTCCGGGATGCCGCTGGTCACGGAGGGGGATCTCGACGGGGCCCGCAAACTGGCCCGCACGAATCTCAAGCTGCTCGCCGAGGCGGTCCG
>CAYRNG010000201.1:0-5736 GCA_964425395.1 uncultured Candidatus Kuenenia sp.
GCAGGAATCCGGCAGGAGTAGATGGCATGCGGCCGATCGGGATCGTGGCGGTGAGTCTCATGGCGCTGGCAGTCGCGGCGGCCGAGCCGCCGGCGTCGAGTCCGGTCTCCGGCAACGCCGTGATCCGGCGGCCGGCCGGCGGTTCCGAGATCGTGATCACGACGACCTCCCGGCTGGCCGGGGCGATCGACTCGCTCACCTGGGGCGGCCGGGAGTTCATCGACTCGCTCGACCACGGCCGGCAGCTGCAGAGTGCGTCGAACCTCGACGTCGACGGCAAACTCTGCAACGAGTGCTTCAATCCCACCGAGGCCGGCTGCGAGCGGGACATGGCCGGCCCCACGAGCACGAGCCGGCTGCTCTATCTTTCCGCCGGTGACCGCGAGCTGGTCACGGTCACGCAGATGGCGTTCTGGCTGCGGCCCGGCCAGACCAGCGGCGGCCACACGGCCCTGAACACGACCGCCCTCTCGAATCACCTTCTCCAAAAGCACGTCACCATCGGCGCGGCCGGCCTCGACCACGCCATCCGCTACGCGATCACCTTCACGCTGCCGGCCGACGAGCGGCACGAGCGGGCCACCTTCGAGATCCTGACCGGCTACATGCCCACAGACTTCGGCACGTTCCTCCGGCTCCTGCCCGACGGCTCGCTCGAGGCGATCGACGCCGGGCCGGGTGAGCAGGCCCACCCGGTGATCCTGGCCACCGCCGACGGCCGCCACGCGATGGGCTGTTGGAGCCCGGCGAAGGCCCGCACCACCGGCCGGCCCGCCACCTACGGCCGGTTCGCCTTCCTGCCAGAGAACGTCGTGAAGTGGAACTGCGTCGTTCGCGAGGAGAACAAAGCCGGGCTCGCCGCCGGGCCGTACCCGTTCTTGGTCTACGCGGCCGTCGGCACGAAGGAACAGGTTCGCGACACGCTCGTCAGCTTGCGGCAGCGCGAGGGCGTCGAAACTGCGGCCGTGCCGGAAGGGGCCCCGAGTCGATGAGCCCGCTTGTCAATCCAGCCGCGGTGTTTCGGTTTCGGCTCCCCTGCCGGAGGCGGCCGAAGCTGTGGCCCCCTGCCGCGGCCTTCGACGAGGCCAGCCGGCTGCCGTCGCTGGCAAGCCTGGCCGGTGTGCCCGACGTGCTCGAGTTGTTCGCAGCTTGGAACGATGACGGGATCGCCTTCCGGGGCATCGCCCGGGGCGTGGGGAAGGACCGCTGGTGCCATCCCACGAAGCCCGAGGACAGCGACGGGCTCCACCTCTGGATCGCGACGCGACCGACGGGGGAGAGTCATCGGGCGGGGCGGTTCTGCCGGCGGCTGGCCGTGCTGCCCACCGGCGGCGGGCTGCGGGCCGACAAGCCGGTGATCGTGCCGGCGGTGATCCCGCGGACGAGCGAGCTGCCGGCCGAGCTGCCGGAGGGCTCGACGCGGATCGAGGCCAAGCTCCTGACCGACGGCTGGCAGGTGGACGCGCTCCTCTCGGCGGCGGCCCTGCCCGGCTGGGATCCGGCCGAGAGCCCACGGCTCGGGTTCTTTGCGGCGCTGGTGGACCGGCGGCTGGGAAGCGTGCCCTGCTACGCGCCGCCTGAATATCCGTGGGAGAGCGACCCCACGACCTGGGCCGAGCTCGAGCTCGTCGGGTGAGGAAAAGGTGTCAGGACTCTTTTCCACGAAACCCTTGGAAAAGACGAAAAATATGGTTCGAAAAGAGTCCTGACACCTTTTCCGACCCTACGTGGCGGCCGGTTTGGCGCAACGTAGCCGCGGGTTGACCCTGCGGGCAACGTAGCCGCGGGTTTTTAACCCGTCGGACAGCGGGGCGCTGCCAACGATTAAAGGCCGCATTGAAAACGCGTCGCCAACTGGCCGGCGGGATGGACAGGCTTGCCTGCCCGCAGGGTCATCCCGCCGCTACGTGGCGGCCGGTTTGGCGCAACGTAGCCGCGGGTTTTTTTACCCGCGGGGGTCACTCGGCGAACGGTTCGACCTCGACGGTTGCCGGGGGGAGGCTCTCGAGGAACACCCGGCCGTAGGGCTTGGTGAGCATCCGGGGATCGAGGATCACGACGGTGCCCTGATCCTCGGCCGTGCGGATCAGCCGGCCGAAGCCCTGCTTGAGCTTGAGCACGGCCTCGGGCAATTGATACTCGACGAAGGCGTTGCCGCCGGCCTGGTTGATGGCCTCGATCCGGGCGGCCACCAGCGGCCGGTCGGGCACCGCGAACGGGAGCCGCGTGATGATCACCGTCACGAGCTGGTCGCCCGGCAGGTCGATCCCCTGCCAGAAGCCGTCGGTGCCCAGGAGCACGCTGTTTGGCCCCTCCCGAAACGCCTCCAGCATCCGCGACCGCGGCAGGCCGTCGGCCTGGCTCACCAGCCGGTAGTTTTGCCGCATGCACCAGCCGGCCAGCTGCTCGGAAGCCGCCTTGAGCGCCTGGTGGCTCGTGAACAGAACCAGCGCCCGGCCCTCGCTGCGGGCGACGTAGCGGCGGATCATCGCCACCACCGCCGCGTCGAAGGCCGCCCGGTCGGCCGGATCGGGGAGCCGGTCCACGAGCACCAGCCGAGCCTGGCGGCCGTAGTCGAAGGGGCTGCCGAGCCGGGCCGAGAGGGCCGTGTCGGGCAGGCCGAGCCGGTCGCGGACGAAGGCGAAGCCGGCGGCCGCCGCGGGCTGATCGTCGTCGCCGCCGCGGCGGCGGGTCGTCGCCGGTTCGACCGCCAGGGTGGCGCTCGCGAGCACGACCGTGCCGATCCGGCCGAAGAGTTCCTCGCGGAGCACCCTCCCCACGTCGACGGGCGCGCTCGAGAGCGTGGTCCGCTCCCGGCCGCGGCGGCCCCGCTGGCTCTCCACCCACCAGACGTAGCCGGTCGCCTTCTGGCCGAGCCAGGTGTCGATCGCGGCGACGTGGCCGTCGAGCCGGTCGGCGAGTGCGAGGAGGTCGTGCCGCTCGGCCGGATTGCCGATGTCGGCCGCCGCGGCCCGGAGCCGGCGGGCGAGATCAGCGAGCGGCTCCCCGAGCGTGTCGGCCACGAGGCCCGGCGCCGCCACCCGCCAGGGAGGCTCGCCCCGGTCCCGGCAGCCGGCCCGGACCGCGGCGAAGAAGCTCTCGGCCGCTCGCCGGCAGTGCCGCACCAAGGGCTCGAGGTCGGCGAGGTGGTAGTGCGCGAGCAGGCCGCGGCCGGTCCGCTCACTGGCCAGCCGCGAGAGCACCCGCTCGATCCCGCCGCTGGTGACTCCCACGCCCAGGTGGTCGCCGGCCACCGCCTCGATCGTATGGGCCTCGTCGAAGACCACGATCTCGTGGGGCGGCAGCAGGCTCGCCCCGGCCCGCCGCATGGCCAGGTCGGCGAAGTAAAGCGCGTGGTTCACGACCAGCACCTGGGCGTGCTGCATCCGACGGCGGGCGGCGTAGTAGAAGCACTGGCCGTGGGTGGGGCAGGCCCGGCCCATGCAGTTGCCCGAGTCGCTCTTGACCTCGTCCCAGACGCCGTCGGAGGGGAGGGCGTCGAGATCGGAGAGCGTGCCGTCGGTGGTCTGCCGGGCCCAGGAGGCGAGCTCGATGAGCTCGGCCCGCTCGGCGTCGAGCTCGAACAGGCTGCCGGATCGCTCGAGGGCCAGCTGCAGCCGCCGGAGGCTCAGGTAGTTGCCCCGACCCTTGACGAGCACCGCCGAAAACTCCCGCGGCATGACGGCGGCCACGAGCGGGATGTCTTTGTCGATCAGCTGCTCCTGAAGCGCGATCGTGTGGGTCGAGATCACCACCCGGCGGGGCCGGGCCGCGGCGGTGGCTCCGGCCGGCTCGTCGCCATCCCAGTCGGCGTCGGGATCGGCCGCCTCGCCGCCGGCCGGCCGGGAAGCCCGCACCGGCTCCACTTGGTCGGCCGTGGCCGCGAGCACGGCCGGGATCAGATAGGCGAGGCTCTTGCCGGTGCCGGTGCCCGCCTCGACGACCGCATGCCGCCGCGTGCGAATCGCCTCGGCCACCAGCCGGGCCATCTCCAGCTGCTGCGGCCGCGACTCCCAGCCGGCCAGCCGAGCAGCCAGCCGGCCATCCGGCCCCAGGAGGTCATCGTGAGTGAGCATGGTGGGAGTGTAGCGGTCAATTCGCCGTGGATTTTCGCCGGCCGGCTGGCGAAGTAGGCTTGCGGCGAATCGTCACCCCGCCGAGGTCAGCCCCATGCCCCAGTCCAGTGGTCCGCAGAAAGCCTGGGGGGGCGTGTTTCGCGAGCCCACCGACGCCCGGGTGGAGGCCTTCTCCGAGAGCGTCTCCTTCGACCGGCGGCTGGCCGACGACGACATCGACGGCTCGATCGCCCATGCCCGGATGCTGGCCACGGTGGGGCTGATGACGATCCAGGAGGCCGACGCCGTGGCTCAGGCCTTGGAGGAGATCCGCGGGGAGATTCAGGCCGGCCGGTTCGAGTTCTCGGCCGCCAAGGAAGACATCCACCTCCACATCGAAAGCGCGCTGACCGCCCGGCTCGGCGACACCGGCCGCAAGCTCCACACGGCCCGCAGCCGCAACGACCAAGTGGCCACCGACCTCAGGCTCTACTGCCGCCGGGCGATCGACCGGCTCGATGCCGGCCTGGCCGAACTGCAGCGGGCCTTCCTGGGGATGGCCGAGCGGGAGCAGGATCTCGTAATTCCTGCCTACACCCACCTGCGGCGGGCCCAGCCGGTGCTGGCGGCCCACCAGCTGCTCTCCTGGTGCGAGAAGCTCGGCCGCGACCGCGACCGGCTGGCCGACTGCCGCCGTCGCACCAACGTCCTGCCGCTCGGCTCCGGGGCGGTGGCCGGCACGAGCCTACCGATCGACCGCGACCTGGTGCAGGACGCGCTCGGATTCGAGGCCGTGGCGGCCAACAGCCTCGACGCGGCCAGCGACCGCGACTTCGTCTGCGAGCTGGCCTTTGTCGTGGCCCTCGCTGGCGTGCACCTCTCGCAGTGGGCCGAGGAGTGGATCATCTACAGCACGCACGAATTCGGGTTTCTGGTGCTGCCGGAAGGCTTCTGCACCGGCAGCTCGATTATGCCCCAGAAGATCAACCCCGACGTGCTCGAGCTCGTGCGGGGCAAGTCGGCCCGGCTGGTGGGCAACCTCCAGGCGATCCTCGTGCTCCTCAAGGGCCTCCCCACCGCCTACAACCGCGACCTCCAGGAGGACAAGGAGTCGATCTTCGACTCCCTCGACACCTTGGAGGCGGTGCTCGGCGTGGCCGCGCCGCTGGTGGCCGGCACCCGCTTCAACCGCGACGTGGTGGCGGCCTCGATCCATCAGGGCCACCTCGATGCCACCAGCCTGATGGAGGCCCTGATCGGCCAGGGGGTGCCCCAGCGGACGGCCCACGAGATCGTGGGCCACCTCGTGCGGCGGGCGATGACCCGGGGAATCTCCCTGGGCGAGCTTTCCGACGAGGAAATCTCTCGGGAATATGCCGGCTGGAACGCCGCCCTCCGTGGGGCCCTGGGCGCCTCCCGGGCAGTTGAGCGGATGCAGAGCTTCGGCTCCACCGCCCCGGCCGCCGTGGCCGACCAAATAGCGGGCTGGCGCCGCCGGCTGGACGGCAGCAAAGGCTGACCTGCAACAAGCAGACAGAGCCAACCGAACAGCCAACCGAACAGGGTAGCCGGGGGTGGAAGCCGGAGGAGCCTTGGAGATTTCGCCCGCAGGACGTGGAAGCGGCAATCAGAGGTGAGCGAAATATCCACAGCGACGAAGGCTTTCACCCCCGGCGGTCCA
>CAYRNG010000202.1:0-5686 GCA_964425395.1 uncultured Candidatus Kuenenia sp.
GGGGGGCACGTGCGGCACGAACGGCCCCCGCGGACCCGGGGCCACCGGCTCGGCCGCCGGCCCCTGCCAGTCGCCGAGCTCGGCGGTGAGCCGGGCCAGGAAGTCGTCCCAGTCGATCCGGCCGGCGACGGAGATGATCATCCCGGCCGGCCCGATCCGCTGTTCGACGAACCGGCCGACGTCGGCAAGGGTCATGGCCTCGACGTCGGCCAAGAGCCCCTCGGTGGGCCGGCCCCAGGGAGCCGGCAGGTGGATCAGCCGCAGGGCGGCGAGCGTGCGGTGGGCCGGATCGTCCTCCATTGCGGCCAGGTTTTGGAGCACCATCTGCCGGGCCGGCTCGAACTCCTCGGCCGGCAGGCGGGGCCGGCGGAGGATGTCGGCGAACACGGGGAGCACCTCGGGCAGCTGGCGGGCGACGAGGGCCGCCGAGAGGCTCGTGTGGGTGGCCGTGACGGCCTGCGACCACTGGGCTCCGGTCGATTCGAGGGCCTCGACCACCTCGCGGCTGGAACGGTTGCCGGCGCCCCGCAGGCAGAGCTCTCCGGCGAGCGTGGCCAGCCCGCAGCGGTCGGGGGGATCGTGGAGGCCGCCGGCCGCCACGTGGAAGGCGACGGCCACCGACTCGACCCCCGGCATCACCTCGCCGAGCACGGTGATGCCGTTGTCGAGCGTCGCGGAGAGGATCTGCTGCTTCAACGGGCCGCCTGGAGTCGGGGAAGAGCGGGGGCGGCCGCTAGAAGGCCGCGACCTCGAGGGCCGGCTCGGCCGCACCCGCCTCCACCACTTTGTACACGGTTCGCCGCCGCCGGAAACCCAGCCGCTGGTAGAGCCGCACGGCCCGGGCGTTTTCCACCGTTACCTCGAGCGAGGCCCGCCTGAGGCCGTGCATCCGGAAGCCGGCCATGGCACGCTCCACGAGGCAGCGGCCCAGGCCCAGGCCGCGATGGCCCGGCACCACGCCCACGTTTTGGATCATCCCGCCGCCTCCCCGCTCGGCGACCCCCTGGATCGTGCCGCACCACTGGAGGGATTCGGGGACCTGGCCGCAGGCGATCAGCCAGGTGGCCGCCGGCAGGAAGCCCGCCTTGTTGCGGATTTCCCGCATCAGCCGCCGGCAGCCCTCGATGCTGCCCAGGCAGGGAAACACGACCGCGTCGAGCTCGTCGCGGAAGGCCCGAAACTTGGTGCGGGCATGGACGTCGAGGACGGCCTCGTTCCAGGAGACGAACCGGTAGCCCGGGGGCAGGGCCAGGCCGCCTGGAAAGGCGGTGAGGTCGGACTCCATCCGGAACCGCTTGAAGTAGGTCGAGTGCACCGGACTGCTCCGTGGCTGGGCCTGGATGCCGGCCGCCAACGCTCCGACGATATGATTGCCGCGCATTTTGGTCAACGCGCGGGTCGGATACTGCTCGTAGGCCCGGGCCGCCGGCACGGGCTATAAAAACCCCGGGCGCGAGCCCGGGGACGGTGCGTCGGGCTCTTGTCGGCCGGCCGCTACCGAGAGATTCAGCGGCGGAGCTGGGTTGGGTGGGTTGGGTGGCGGGATGGCGCTCATGCCCACCGTCCCCGGGCTTGCGCCCGGGGTTTCTATGGGGGAATCCCCGGGCTAGCGCCCGGGGTTTCTATGGGATGTTGTGAGGGGGGTCTCTTGTTGGGCATGAGGCGTCTGAGTAGACTCGTTTTTGATGCGTCAAAACCTGGTTTTTGGTCTTCCCAAAACGCTGCTTCTCCTGCTGGCCGGGCTCGGCCTGGGCTGTGCCGATTCGGCCACTCCCGGCGGGGCTCGTTCGGCGGGCCGGCCCCGGGTGGTGGCCACCACCACGATCGTGGCCGATCTCGTTCGCGAGGTGGCCGGCGACCGGGTGGATGTCGAGTGCCTCGTGGCGGCGGGCATCGATCCGCACTCCTATAAAGCGACGCCCCGGGATGCGGCCCGGCTCCTGGCCGCCGATCTCGTGGTCTCCTCGGGATTGCACCTCGAGGGCCGGCTGGCCGATCTGCTCGGACGGCTCGGCGACCGGGTGCCGGTGCTGGCCGTGGCCGACCGGCTGCCTGCCGACCGGCTCCTCACCGCCGAGGCGGGGCTCGCCGACCCGCACGTCTGGTTCGACGCCGGCCTCTGGAGCCTCTTGCCGGCCGAGGTGGCCGAGGCGGTCGCGGCCATCGATCCCGAGGGTCGCGAGACCTACCACAGCCGGGCCGCCGCCTTCTCGGCCCGGCTTCGTGAGCTCGACGCCAAGATCCGCCGGCGCATCGCCACGATCCCCGAGCGGCAGCGGGTGCTCGTCACCGCCCACGACGCCTTCCGCTACTTCGGCCGGGCCTACGGGATCGAGGTGGTCGGCGTGCAGGGCACGAACACCACCGCCGAGGCCGGCCTCGGCGACATCAACCGGCTCGTCGAGCTGGTCGTCTCCCGCGGCATCCCGGCGGTGTTCGTGGAGACGAGTGTGGCCGACCGCAACGTGGCGGCCGTCATCGAGGGGGCGGGAGCCCGGGGCCACGAGCTCATCCTCGGCGGCCGGCTCCACTCCGACTCGCTCGGCGAGCCGGGGAGCGGCGCCGACACGCTCGCCGGGGCGCTCGTGGCCAACGTCGAGGTGATCGTGAGGGCGCTTGCCGGGTCGGTGCCGGCGGCCGGCGACGAAAAGCAGCCGGCGAAGCAGCCCGTCGAGGAGCCGGCGCCGTGAGCGTGCCTGCCCCACCGCTGGTCGAGTTTCACGACCTCACGGTCGCCTACGGCCGGCGGCCGGTGCTCTGGAATGTCGATCTCGAGATCGACGAGCCCTGCCTGTTCGGCGTGATCGGCCCCAACGGCGCCGGCAAGAGCACGCTCCTCAAGGCGGCGCTCGGGCTCGTGCCGGTCATCGGAGGCTCGGTGCGGTTCTTCGGGCTGCCGCTGGCGCAGGTGCGGCGGCGGGTGGGCTACGTGCCGCAGCGGGAGACGGTGGACTGGGATTTTCCGGTCAACGTGCGGGACGTCGTCTTGATGGGCACCTACGGCCGGCTGGGCTGGCTGGCCCGGCCCGGCCGACGGGAGCGGGCCCTGGCGGAAGAGTGCCTCGAGCGGGTGGGCCTGGCCGATCTGGCCGGGCGGCAGATCGGCCGGCTCTCCGGCGGCCAGCAGCAGCGGGTGTTTCTCGCCCGGGCGCTCGCCCAGGAGGCCGATGTCTACCTGCTCGACGAGCCGCTGGCCGGCGTGGATGTCCGCTCGCAGGAGCAGATCTTTGGCGTCCTCGAAGCGCTTCGAGATGCCGGTCGGCTGGTGATCGTCGTCCACCACGACCTGCGGACGGCCGCCGAGCGGTTCGACCGCGTGGCGTTGATCGACATGCGGCTGGTGGCGACGGGGCCGACCGCCGCCGTGCTCACGCCTGAGAACCTCGAGAAGACCTACTCGGGTCGGGTCGAGCTCCTCGAGGAAGTGGGCCAGGCCGTGGCCGAGCGGGGGCGGACGGCATGACCGCCGGGCTCACCTACAACACGCTTGTCGTCCTTGCCGGCGTGGCGGCGGTGGGTTTCGCCGCCGGCGTGGTGGGCAGCCTGGCGGTGCTTCGCAAGCGGCCGCTCGTGGGCGATGCCGCGGCCCACGCCACGCTGGCCGGCGTGGCGGCGGCGTTTCTCTTGACCGGTCGCCGCGACCTGCCCACGCTCCTGGCCGGGGCGCTTCTGGCGGCGGTGGCGGGGCTCGCGGCGCTCG
Source organism: uncultured Candidatus Kuenenia sp. (assembly GCA_964425395.1). Lineage (GTDB taxonomy): Bacteria > Planctomycetota > Planctomycetia > Pirellulales > UBA1268 > QWPN01. The sequence goes on from CAYRNG010000202.1 coordinate 3,701, forward strand.
TCTTCCTGCGGCGGTTCACGAAGACCCGCGACGACGCCGCCACGGCGATCGTGATCGGCGTCTCGTTCGGGATCGGGATCGCCCTGGTGGCGGGGATCACCTCCCGCGGGCTGCCGGGCAGCGCGGGCCTGGAGCAGTTTCTCCTGGGCCACACCGCCGCCCTCACCGCCGCCGATGCCACGCTCCTGGCCGCCGTCTCGGCCGCCGCCGTGCTGCTCGTGGCCGCCGCCTTCAAGGAGACCGTGATGGTGGCCTTCGACGCCGACTTCGCCGCCGCCGCCGGCTGGCCGGTGGGGCTCATCGACCTGGGGATCGTGACGCTCGTGGCGGTGATGGTGGTGGTCGGGCTGCCGGCCGCGGGGGCGGTGCTGGTGACGGCGCTGGTGGTCATTCCGCCAGTGGCGGCCCGGCAGTGGACCGAGCGGGCCGGAGCGATGTTTCTCTTGGCGGGGCTGTTCGGCCTGGCGGCGGCGGTGGCCGGCGTGGCGGCCAGCAGCCTCCAGCCGGGGCTGGCGACCGGGCCGGCGGTGGTGCTGGCCGCGGCGGCGATCTGCCTGGTCTCGTTTCTGGCGGGTAAAAGGGGACGCAGCTCATTGTCGGGGGCACATGACGCCTGAAACCTTTCAGTTTCACGCCTGGACGATGGCCACCGCGGCGGCGGTGTCGGTGGCCTGCGCGGTGGTGGGCTCGTTTCTGGTCGTCCGGCGGATGAGCCTGTTGGGCGACGCGATCGCCCATGCGGTCTTGCCCGGGATCGCCGTGGGCGTGCTCGCCGGGGGCAGCCTGGGGGGGCCGCTGGTGATGCTCGGGGCGGTGGCCGCGGCGCTGGTGACCGTCTGGCTCACGCAGGCCCTCGAGGCGGGCGTGGGCCTCGCGGCCGACGCCGGGGCAGGGGTGGTCTTTACCACGCTCTTCGCCCTCGGCGTGGTGATCGTCTCCCTGGCCGCCTCCCGCATCGATCTCGATCCCGACTGCGTGCTGTTCGGAATTCTCGAGCTGACGGCCTTCGATCTCGTGCCGCTCGGGCCGCTCCTGGTGCCGCGGTCGCTCCTCACGGCACTCTTCGTGCTGGCGGTGGTGGTCGGCGGCCTCGCGCTCAGCTGGCGGCAGCAGGTTTTTGCAGCCTTCGACCCGGAGGCGGCCCGGGCGGCCGGGGTGCCGGTGGGCCGGGTCACGACCGGTCTTTTGGCCGCCACGGCGGTGGCCACGGTCGGCGGCTTCGAGGCGGTGGGGGCCGTGCTCGTGGTGGCCATGCTCGTGGTGCCGGCCGCCACGGCCGAACTGCTCGTGCACCGGATGCCCCACGTCGTGCTCGTGGCGGCGGCGGTCGCGGTCGTGGCCGCCTGCCTCGGCTGGCTGGCCGCCTGGCAACTCGACACCAGCGCCGCCGGGATGATCGCGGTCGTGCTCGGGGGCTCTTATGCCGCGGCGGTGGTGCTCGCGCCGGAGGACGGCCTCGTGGCCCGGGCTCTGACCCGCGGAGCCCTGGCCTGGCGGGTGGCCCGCGAGGACTGTCTGGCCCGGATCTGGCGGGCCCAGGAAGCGGCGGGCGGCGGGCCGGTTGCTCCGCCGCGGCCGCGGAGCCTGCTCGAGCGGCTGGCGGGCGGCTGGCTGGGGCTCGTCGGCCTCGTGGAGCGGAGCGGGGGGCGTGTGCGGCTCTCGGCGGCGGGCGGCCGCGAGGCGGAGACGGTGGTGCGGTCGCACCGGCTCTGGGAGGCCTGGCTCGGCCGGCATGCCGAGCTGCCGCTGGATCACCTTCATCCGCCGGCTGAGTGGGTGGAGCATCACCTCGGCGCCGCGATGCGGCAGCGGATCGAGGCCGACATGGTGGGGGTGGCCGATCCGCACGGCCGCGAGATTCCCCCCGGGGCCGGCGGGTAGGCCGCCCACGTAGCGGCGGGATTTCCTGGCGGGCAGGCGGAGCCTGGTATCCCGCCGGCCAGTTGGCGTCGCGTTTCCAGTACCGCTGTTTCCGGTTGGCTTCTT
>CAYRNG010000203.1:0-7520 GCA_964425395.1 uncultured Candidatus Kuenenia sp.
GTCAGGCTCAGGGGTCGGTTCGGGTAGCGGGGCCGGGTCACCGGGAGGAACGTCGGCAGGCAGCACGGCTTGGACCGCCGCCCCGGCGTTGATCACGCCTCCGGTCATCACCCGACCGGCCAGCCCGCCCACCGGCCGGGTCGTGGCCAACAGGGCGGATCGCAACTCGCTCGCCGAGGCGTCGGGATTGGCGGCCGCCATCAGGGCGAGGGTGCCGGCCACATGCGGGGCGGCCATCGAGGTGCCGCTGTAGCTGGCATAGCGACCGCCGGGCACCGTCGAAACGATGCCCACGCCCGGGGCGGCCACGTGTACGGTCGAGCTGCCGAAATTGGAAAACCCGGCCAGCCGGTCGGCCCGGTCGGTGGCGGCCACCGCGATCAACGCCGGGTCGGGATAGCTCGCCGGGTAGCTGGCCAGCCGGTCGTTGTCGGTGCCGTCGTTGCCGGCGGCGGCCACGAACAGGATGCCGGCCCGCCCGCCGGCGGCGATCGCGTCGCGGAGGCCGGTCGAGAAGCCGCCGCCCCCCCAGCTGTTGTTGGTGGCCACGATGTTGATCCCGAAATCCCGCCGCATCCGAGTGGCGTAATTGATCGCCGCGATGGCGTTGGCGGTGGTGCCGCTGCCGTTGGCATCGAGGAACTTGAGGGCCATGATCGACACCTGCCAGCTCACCCCCGTGATGCCGAGGCCGTTGTTGCCGACCGCGCCGATCGTGCCGGCCACGTGCGTGCCGTGGCCGTTGTCATCGAGCGGCCGGCCATTGCGGGCCACGAAGTTCCAGCCGTGGATGTCGTCCACGAATCCGTTGCCGTCGTCGTCGCGGCCGCTGTCGACGATCTCCCGGGGGTTTCGCCACATGTTGGCAGCGATGTCGGGATGGGTGTAGTCAACCCCGGTATCGATGACCGCGATCACGACCTCCCGGGAGCCGGTGGTCACATCCCAGGCCGCCGGCGCCGCGATGTCGGCTCCGGCCAGCCCGCCCAGCGAACCTGAGTTGGCGAGCCCCCAGAGTTGGCTGAAGAGCGGGTCGTTGGGCCGGGCCGAGGAGCGGATCATGAAGTCGGGCTCGACATACTCGACCCAGCCTGCCGTGGCGGCCCAGCCCAAGACGTCGGCCGCGCCGGCTCCCGGAGCGGAGAGGGCGTAGAAGCCTTCGCCAAGCGGCTCGGTCTGCCAGCCGGCTGCGAGTTCGAGGTCGGCGGCGACCGGCTCGGCGGCGGACCGTACGATCCAGGAGTCGGACTGGACGTCTACCAGTTCACCCTGCCAGGCGAGTTGGGCGACGCGGTCGCCCCCCAGGAAATCGACGGCCAGCATGGCCCGCCGCTCGAGCGGCTCGAGCACCAGCCGAGCGCGGCGGCGGACCGAGCGATGGGCCGAGCCTGCACTCTGAAGGGGTCCGAGCAGGGAATCCAGCAGTGTTTGAAGCGTTGGCATGGCACTGGCTCCGCCCTGACAATTCGTAATGTATTCCGGAGGCCAGAGCCTGTCCACCTCCGCCACGAGTGTTGTTCGACGCGGGGGCCCGCGTTCGCCGAGCCTGGCTGCCGAGGGTATCCTCAGCCTCACACCCGGCCGCCGGCGGTGGCAGCTCACCTGAGGGCAGACGATGGTTTTTCCGATTGGCGATGACAATTCCGACCGCCAGACCTTTCCGTTTGTCACGATCGCGCTGATCGTGGCCAACGTGCTGGTGTTCGCCGTCCTCCAACAGGGCTTCCGCCCCGAGGGAATCAACGACGACTTCACGATGGCCTACGTGCAGGTGCCGGCCGAGATCATCTCAGGGCAGGACATCGTGACTGAGCCGCAGATGCGGGTAGTGCAGACACCCCGAGGGGCAGTGGAGGTCAGGGATCCCGGCCTTCGGGAGACCCCCGTGCCGGTCTGGTTCACGCTCCTGACTGCCATCTTCATGCACGGCAGCGTGATGCACTTGCTGGGCAACATGTGGTTTTTGTGGATCTTCGGCGACAACGTCGAAGACGACATGGGGCACGCCACCTACCTGCTCTTCTACCTCGCCTGCGGCGTGCTGGCCTCGCTGGCCTTCGTGGCCTTGAACGCCAGCGGGGAGTCGGCGCTGACTCCCTGCCTGGGGGCCAGCGGAGCGATCTCGGGCGTGCTGGGGGCCTATCTTGTGCTCCATCCCAACCGCCGGGTGAGCGTGATCGCGATCCGGATCCTGATCGACGTGCCCGGCTACGTGGCGGTCGGGATCTGGTTCCTGTTCCAGGTCGTCAGCGGCCTGTTCGATTCGAGCGGCGGCGGCGGCGTGGCCTACTCGGCCCACGTGGCCGGCTTCGTGGCGGGCTTCCTTCTGGCCAAGCCGATGAGCCGCCGGGGCGTCCGGGCGAGCGCCGACGACCTCTTCGACTGGCACCGCCGTGGGGCAGACTTGTAGCCTGCCGGTGCGTAGGATACGGCCTCGATCCCCGGAGCGCCCCCCCATGTCTGAACCCATCAAGCGAATCCTCGTCGGCCTCGGCACCAGCCGGACGGCCGAGAGCGTCACCGACCATGCCATCGACATCGCCAAGACCCGCGGGGCGGAGCTGACCGGGCTGGCGGTGACCGACCCGGTACGGCTGGAGTGGACCGGTCCCCGGCCGATGGGCGTGGGGGTGGAGGAGCGGACCGCCGAATTGCGGAAGTCCCGGTATGAACAGGCCCGGGCCGACATCGCGGCGGCCGGGGCGGCGTTCACCAGCCGCTGCACCGCGGCGGGGGTGGCCCATCAGATCGACGAGGAGACGGGCGACCCGTTTGCGGTGGCCGAAGATCTCGTCCGCTACCACGACATGTGCGTCTTCGGCCTCCGGGGACTGTTCGAGCACGGGCTCGTGCCCGAGCCGGTGGACGCCCTGGAGCGGCTCGTGTCGGCCGGGGTGCGGCCGATCCTGGCGGTGGGGGAGGAGTTTCGGCCGATCCGCAAGGTGCTCGTGGCCTACTCCGGCTCGATCGAGAGCGCCAAGACCTTCAAGCACTTCGTGCAGTCGGGCCTGTTCGCCGACGCCGCGGTGCGGATCGCCCACTTCGGCAGCGAGGATGCCGCGGCCAGCCGCCGACTGGTGAAGTCGGCGGCCTACTTCGCTGCCCACGACCGGGTGGTGGACACCGACCACGTGCCCGGCCATCCTGCCAATGCCCTGGTGCCCTACGCCACCGCCTGGGGCGCCGACCTGATCGTGGCGGGCAACAGCGCCAAGAACCTGCTCGTCCGTAAGCTGTTCGGCGAGACGGCCCTCAAGCTGCTCCGGGAGAGCACGCTGCCGCTTTACCTGGCCCAGTAGCCGCCGGCTCGATCTGCCCGGCTACTGAGATCGGGATCTGGTCGGCCAGCGGGCCGAGCCGGGCTCGCAGGTGTTCTCCGGCAGCGGGCGTGTCCACGATGAGGCCGTCGAGTTCCCCGCGGTCCACGAGGCAGGTGAGCCCGGGCCGGTCGGGATCCGGCCCGGTCAGCCGCAACAGCCGGCGGGCGGCCGTGCCCCGGGAGCGCATCACGGCCGCGAGCAGCCGTTCGGGATGCTGCGTCTGGCCGGCCACGAAGATCACCGTATCGTGGAGGCCGCGGAGGAGGGCTGCCGGCAGAATCTCCACCGGACGGCAGCGGCCCGCCCGGGGCGGTCTGGGCGGGGCCGCGTCGGGCCCCGAGCGGTCGGCAAGCGCGTAGCGGGTCATCGCGGAGCCCGCTGCCAGGCCGGCGGCCGCCTCATCGGCAGCGGCTGAACCGTCGCTCACGACCGCCAAGCGGTGGCGGCCGGCAAGCGGCCTCGAGCCCCGAGCAGCCGGTCGGCCCTCGATCTGCTCGATGACCCGGGCCGCTGCGGCCGGCCAGCCCAGTTCGGTGGCCAAGAGCCGGCGGCCGAAAGCGAGCGACGCCTCCCGGAGTTGGCGGCTGGCGACCAGCCGGGCCATCGCGGCCGCGATCGAGCTGGGTTCCTCGGGATCGCAGGCCAGCTCCGGCAGCACGAGCTCCGCCAGGCTCGAGCTAGCCGAGGCCACGGCGGGCGTGCCGCAGCCGTAGGCCTCGAGCACCGGCAGCCCGAGGCCCTCGTAGAGCGACGGGAAGACGAGCATTTCGGCATGCCTGATGAGCCCGATCAGATCCTCCGTCGAGACCCGGCCGGTGAACACGACCGCCTCCCGGGGCAGGCCGGCGGCGGCGGCCACCTCCGCCAACTCGGCGATCCGGGCGGGCTCCAGCTTGCAGACCACGGCCAGCTGCCGGTCGTGATGATCGCGGTGAAAGAGGGCGAACGCCCGGATCGTCGTCACCAGGTTCTTCCGCCAGTCGTCACCACCGACATACACGGCGTAGGGACGGTGAAGGCGGTGCCGCCCGGGCACGGCGGCGGTGGCCGCGGCCGGCCGGGCCATCAGCTCCCGCTTGAGATGGTCGATGTCGCCATAGATGCAGTGCACCCGCCGGGGATCGACCCCCGCATGGCGGATCGCATCAAGCCGGCTGGCCCGGCTGATCGCGAACAGGTGGTCGCTCTGTCGCATGACCCGCAGCGCGTCGAGGTAGTGGCGGCGGGCCCGATCGCCAGGCAGATAATGGTCGGCAAACAGGAGCGGGATCAGGTCATAGACGATCCCCAGCCGGCGGGGCTGCTGGCGGCGGATCGGCAACGGGAGGAGGAAATCAGCCGCCGTGGGAAAGCGGTGGGGGAGGAAGAAGCAGCCCGTCAGCAGGGCGTCGATCCGGGGGGCCTGTGGCCCGGCCAGATCGGCCACCGTGAGCCAGCTTGCATGCTCGGCCAGTTCCGCGGCCCGCTCCGGGTCGGGCCGGGCAGGATTGTGGAGCAGCAGCCAGCGGTGGCGGGGATACCTGCGGGTCAGCTCGAGGGCCAGGCTCTGCGAGTAGGCCGGGATGCCCCGATCGCCGTTGAACTGGCCGCAGCGGAGATCGATGAGGACCGTCCGGGCGGGCGTCATGCCGCCTCCCGCGGCCGATCCGCCGCCGCGGCCGGCTCATCATCGAGTTGCAGGTAGGCCAGGCCCGTCAGTTCATGAACCAGGCTCTCGAGCGCGTCGATCCTCCGCTCGAGGCGGTCGAGCCGATCCTGCCGCCGGCTGGTTCCGACGAGCCGCCTGAGCCGCCTGCCCAGGGGCCGCAGCCAGTTTCGCTCGAACGCTCGCAACCAGAGACGAATAGGCATGGTGCGGGTCTGCTCCTCGGGGCGGCGGCGGGATGCCCGCGTCGCCGGCCCTCTCAGGCCGCCCGCCGCCCGGGGGCCAGATCCCGAATGACCGCCTCCCGGCGGGCCAGTTCGAGATCACCCGCGACCATCATGTCGACCAGCTCCGCGAAGCTCGTCCGGGGCTGCCAGCCGAGCCGGGTGCGGGCCTTGGTGGAGTCGCCGAGCAGGAGATCGACCTCGGCGGGCCGGTAGTAGCGGGGATCAATCTCGACGTGGTCGCGGTAGTCGAGATCGAGCCGGCCGAACGTCTGCTCGCAGAAGTCGCGGACCGAATAGAGCTCGTTCATCGCGATCACATAGTCCTCGGGCTCGTCCTGCTGGAGCATCAGCCACATCGCCTCGACGTAGTCGCCGGCGAAGCCCCAGTCGCGCTGGGCGTCGAGGTTGCCGAGGTAGAGCTTCTCCTGGAGCCCGAGCTTGATTCGGGTGGCGGCCCGGGTGATCTTCCGGGTCACGAAGGTCTCGCCGCGGCGGGGGCTCTCGTGGTTGAAGAGGATGCCGCAGGAGGCGTGCAGGCCGTAGCTCTCCCGGTAGTTGACCGTGATCCAGTGGCCGTAGACCTTGGCCACGCCGTAGGGGCTGCGGGGATAGAAGGGGGTGGTTTCCTTCTGGGGCGTCTCGACCACCTTGCCGAACATCTCGGAGGAAGAGGCCTGGTAGAAGCGGATCTGGCTACCGGTGTCGTCTTGGACGTCGCGGATCGCCTCCAGCAGGCGAAGGGTGCCGACGGCGGTGGTGTCGGCGGTGTAGGCCGGCTGGTCGAAGCTCACCCGCACGTGGCTCTGGGCGGCAAGGTTGTAGACCTCATGGGGCTTGATTTCCCGGATCAGGCGGACGAGACCGTTGCCGTCGGAGAGGTCGCCGTAGTGGAGCTGGATGCCGGGCTCGGTGCCGAAGATGAGGTGCTCGATCCGCTGGGTGCCGAAGGTGCTCGAGCGGCGGCGGAGGCCGTGGACCTCATATCCCTTGGAGAGCAGTAGTTCGGCGAGGTAAGAGCCATCCTGGCCGGTCACGCCGGTGATCAGAGCACGCTTCGTCATGGACACTTCCTGGTTCGTTTCGACGGGAAAAAATAGGCGAATCGAGGCGGGAAGGTAACGCGGCCGGAAAGCGGGCGAAAGAGCAGTTCCGGCCCGGTTTCCGCGGGGGCCCGGCGGCCGGCCAGCCGAGCGGGCAGCCCGGCTGGCCGACGATCGACTCGTAGACCCGGGCGTAGCCGCGGGCCGTGGCTCCCCAGGAGAAGGTGGCGGCATGGGCCCGGGCCCGGTCGGCAAAGGTGGGATCGGCGGCGAAGGTGGCCATCCCGGTGGCGAAGGCGGCCGCCATCGCCGCCGGCTCGAAGGACTCGAAGTAGAAGCCATGCTCGCCGGCGATCTCCGGCAGGCAGGTGGCAGGGGCCATGAACACCGGCCGGCCGGCCGCCATCGCCTCGAGCACCGGAAACCCGAAGCCCTCGGTGAGCGAGGGAAACAGGAAGGCCTCGCAGTGCTCGTAGAGCCACTGCCGGTCGGCATCGCTCACCTCGCCGGGCATCACGACCCGGCCCTCCAGCCTGCGGCGGTCGATCTCCCGGCCCAGGAACTCGCCGTAGGGGGTCGCCTTCTTGCCCGCGATCACCAGCCGCCGGTCAGGGAGCCGCTCGGCGAGATCGAGGAGGACGTGGAAGTTCTTGTGGGCCAGGCAGTTGCCTACGGTAAGCAGGAAGGAGCCGGGGGGCAGCCAGGCGGGCCGCACGGTGGCGGGGGCGGGCGGGGTCGCCAGACCCAGCGGCACGACGTGGAGGGGCCGGCCGCCGAGCGTGAGCCGGGAGGCGACGTCGTCGGCCACGAACTGGGAGTCGGTGACGACCGCCGCGGCCCGATCAATCTTGGCCTGAATCTCGGCCAGCTTGCGGGTGATCTTGCCCACCTGCTCGTCGTGGGGCGCCTCGTGGAGGAAGTTGAGGTCGTGGATCGTCAGGAGCACCGGCACGCGCGGATCGAGCGGCAGGTATTTCGACATCTGGTTGGTCATGTGCCAGAGGGCGATCTCGGGGGGCGGCAGGAAGGGCCGGGCCAGGGGCCGCAAAAACCGCCGCAGGGCCTCCTTCTTCCAGGCCGCCACCTCGAGCCGGCCGAAGCCGCCGCCGGGGAAGTGCCGCTCGGCGCCGGCCGGCAGGAAGAACACCGGCTCGAACCGCCCCGGGGCCACCCGGAGCAGCTCCTCGCCCAAGTGGAGGGAGTAGCGACCCAGGCCGCAGTTGATGTGGCGGAGCTTCTCGAGATCGACGACGACGCGGGGCAGGGGGGCTGACATCTGAATCCTGGA
>CAYRNG010000204.1:0-2761 GCA_964425395.1 uncultured Candidatus Kuenenia sp.
GGCAGGCGGAGCGTCGCCTTGACGGTGCCGCCATCGACCCCCTCGAGCTTCGTGACCTCGATCCGACCGTCCTCGAAGAACAGTTCCCGGGGGTTGGCCAGGTCGCGGCCCCGGAAGACGACCTCGATCTCACTGCCGCGGGGAGCCCCGGGGGGCTCGATCCGCGAGATGCCGGGGGTTGCCAGGGCGGATTGGCCGGCGAGCAGGCAGCCGCACAGGCCGGCCAGCAGGCAGCGGCGCATGATTGCCGATGACGGGCGTGTGGTCCGCATGGACATGGGGTGGGCCGGGAGGGGGAGGAATCGTCCGTCACGGCGTGACGGACCGACGACGGGAGTTGCGGCCGGAAGCGTCGCCCGCCGCTCAGGCGAGCAGGTCCTTCCGCACCTCGCCGCCATCGACAATCTCGATGGGCCGGTTGCCCGGGGCCATGAGCTCCTTGTCGGCGACGATGCCGAGACAGTGGTAGACGGTGGTGGCCAGGTCTTCGACGGTGAGCGGATTGTTCTCCGGCTCGGCAGCGATCGCGTCGGACGAGCCGTAGATGCAGCCCCGCTTGGCTCCGCCGCCGGCGAGCACCACGCTGAACACCTTGGGCCAGTGGTCGCGGCCGGCGTCCTTGTTGACCCGGGGCGTGCGGCCGAACTCGCTCGACACCATCACGAGCGTGGAGTCGAGCAGGCCCCGCTGCTCGAGGTCCGTGACGAGCGCCGCGAAGGCCTGGTCGAAGGGGGGCAGCGTTCTGGTGATCCCGTCGCGGATCCGCTGGTGCATGTCCCAGCCACCGTAGGAGAGCGTCACGAACCGCACCCCTGCCTCGACGAGCCGCCGGGCCAGGAGCATCCGCTGGCCCGCCTGATTGCGGCCGTACTGATCGCGGAGGGCGTCGGGCTCGGCCTTGATGTCGAAGGCGGCCCGGGCCTCGGCGGAGCTGACCAGTGCATAGGCCCGCTCGTAGAAGGAGTCCATCGCGGCGATCGTGCCCGCGTCTTCGAGCCGCTGAAAGTGGCGGCCGACCGCGTCGCGGAGCCGCTGGCGGTTGGCGAACCGGGCCGCATCGACGCCCCCCGGCAGGGACAGGTCGCGAACGGTGAAGTTGTCGGCGGCCGGGTCGGACCCGAGCGCGAAGGGGCCGTAGGCACTGCCGAGGTAGCCCGCCTGGGCGTCGGGGGCGGGCAGGCCGGGAATGCAAACGTAGGGGGGCAGGTTGGCCCGGGGGCCCAGTTCGTGGGACACGACGCTCCCGAAACTCGGAAAGGTGAGCGCCGGGCTGGGGCGGTAGCCCGTGAACATGTTGTGGGTGCCCCGCTCGTGGGCCGCCTCGCCGTGGGTCATCGACCGCACGACCGTGATCTTGTCGGCGATGCCGGCCGTTCTTTCGAGCTTCTCGCTGAACTGCACGCCGGGCAGGGCGGTGTCGATTGCCTTGAATTCGCCGCGGTACTCAACTGGCGAGAGGGGCTTGGGATCGAAGGTCTCCTGCTGGGCCCAGCCCCCCGGCAGCCAGATGTGGATCACGCTCTTGGCGGTGCCCTCGAAGTGGCTGAACGCCTTGGCGTCGGCCCGGGCCGCCTGCATTCGGAACAGGCCGCCGAGCGAGAGGCCGAGGCCCGTCAGCGAGCCGACGTGGAGAAACTCGCGGCGACCGAGGCCGCCCGAGCGGAAGGAGGCACACCCTCGGGGAGCAGGCACGCGAGCCATGGCGGGATCTCCTGGGACCGCGGAGCGGACTACCTCACCCAATACTTTCGAATGAATCGTACCCCCTGACGCAGCTTCTCGCCACGGCCCGGAGACGCTGCCGGCGCCGCAGCAGGCCGGAAGTTCAAGCCTGACAGGTACTTAGATTGGATTGCGGGGCTGGGGCCTGTGGGCCGGTTCTGAGGCCTGGGCCGTCAGGCCACCAGGTCGTGGATCACCTGCCCCCCCACATCAGTGAGCCGGAAGTTGCGGCCGTTGTGGCGGTAGGTGAGCCGTTCGTGGTCGATGCCCTGGAGATGCAGGAGCGTGGCGTGCAGGTCGTTGACGTGCATGCCACCGGCCGGCGGCGTCGCTTTCGCCGGCCGAGCTGTTCGCGACCGACGCCTGAGCCCGCTTCGCGGGGACTGTACCCGCAGGGGACTGTCCCCTTTCAGTCATGGCTGCGGTCGGTTTTCTGCGGCGGCACATCGAGTGGAAACCGCCTCACTCCTCGAGCGTCCGCTTGCCCCGCAGCAGATGGTGGTAGTGCTGGGCGAAGCGGTGGGCCTCGTCGCGGACGTATTCCAGGAGCCGGAGCGAGAAGGAGTCGCGGGACAGCCGGAGGGGCTCGCTCCGCCCCGGCACGAACACCTCCTCCTCCCGCTTGGCCAGCGAGATCAGGCAGGGGGGCTCGATCCCCAGGCTCTCCAGCGCGTCGAGCGCCGCCGAGAGCTGCCCCTTGCCGCCGTCCACCAAAAACACGTCGGGCAGCGAGGCCCCCTCGCGAACCAGCCTCGCGAACCGCCGCGACACGACTTCGTGGATGCTCTTGAAGTCGTCGATGCCCTCCACGCCCTTGATCCGATACCGCTTGTAGCCGGGCTTGAACGGGAGGCCGTCGATGAATTGCACGAGGCTGGCCACCGTCTCGTTGCCGGCCAGGTGGGCGATGTCGACCCCCTCGATCACCCGCGGCGGGGCGGCGAGCCCCAGCACCTTCTGGAGGCCCGCGAGGCCCTTCTTGGGATCGACCAGGAACCCCTCCGGCTGGACGTGCTCCTCGAGGTCGCCCCGCTGGTCG
>CAYRNG010000205.1:0-2916 GCA_964425395.1 uncultured Candidatus Kuenenia sp.
GAAACAGATTGGTGACCTCGGGATGCCAGCTCCACCACAGGTTTCGGGCCAGGGCCAGGCACTTGTCGTAGAGGCTCTGCGGGGAGAGCTCGTCGAGCCGGGGCCGGAGGTGGCCGGCGGCCAGCGGGACACCGTTGGCGGCGGAAAGCGGGGCGGGACGGGTGGCCGTATCGTTGACCTGGCTCATGGGCGGGGCTCCTAAAAGGAGAGATCGAGGGGTGAGACACGTGCCAGAAGTGGCGGCAGTATACAGGCCACGGCCCCGCCGTGCGCGACCCCCCGGCGGGCGTATCATGAAGGGCATGGCCGCGATCCGGACCGACACCGCCCCGCCTCCGAACCTCGAGCAGGTCTGCCTCCGGCTGGCCGAGCTGGCCGACCGCACGGCCGCCGTGGGCCCCTGGGCCTCGGGGAGCATCGGCCTCCTGGCCGAGCGGGGCGTGATCGCCCGCTTCGTGCCGGCCGACTGCGGCGGGACCGCCTCAGCCGAGCCCGTGCTCATCGAGACCCTCACCGCGATCGCCACTTCCTGCCTGACGACGGCGTTGGCCGTGTCGCAGTGGGCGGCGGCCGTGCGGATCATCGCCGCCGGCCCGGCTGCGGTGCGGGCGGCCCTCCTGCCGCCGTTGGCCCGGGGAAAGGCGTTCACGACCGTGGGCCTCTCCCAGCTGACCACCAGCCGGCAGCACCTCGGCCGACCGGTGCTCGTGGCCGAGCGGGACGGCGGCGGCGACGATGGCTGGCGGCTCGACGGGCTCTGCCCGTGGGTGACCGGGGCCGATGCGGCCGACACGATCGTGACCGGGGCGGCGCTGGCCGAGGGTGGCCCGGCCTTCTTCGTGGTGCCGACGGCGGCGGCGGGCGTGGCCATCGAGCCGCCGCTCGAGATGCTCGCCCTCTCGGGCAGCCGGACGGCCGTCGTGCGGTTCACGGCCGCCCGTCCGGCCCACGTGATCCTGCCCCCCGAGCAGAACGCCGCCCGCACCGGCGGTCTGGCGACCACGGCCCTGGCGCTGGGCGCGGCCCGCTCGTCGATCGGGATCGTAGCGGCGGAGGCCGCCCGGCGGGCGGAGCTGGCGGCGGTGGCTGCGGGCCTCGAGGCCGAACGGGATGCAATCGCGGGACGGCTGGCCCGGGCGGCTGCCGCCGGCATCGCGGCGGCCGATCGCGACACGCTCCGCGGCGAAGCCACGGGCCTCGTGCTGCGGGCCGCCCAGGCGGCGCTGACGGCCACCAAGGGGGCAGGCTTCGTCCGCGGCCATCCGGTGGAGCGGCTGGTTCGCGAGTCGCTCTTTTTCCTGGTCTGGAGCTGCCCGCAGGCGGTCTCCGCAGCGCTGCTCTGCGAGTTTGCCGGGATCGAGGCCTGAGGCTCATCAAAAACTCACGCTTCCGGACGGCAAACTGGGATTGCCGGCGGGGGGGGTTGCCCGCGATTCTCTGGCCTTCGTGCCGCCCCGAGGGTCTGCCATGGTTTCCCCCCGCTCCATCGTGATCATCAAGCTGTCGGCGATCGGCGACGTGCTCCACGGCGTGCCGGTGGCGGTGGCCCTCAAGCGGGCCTTTCCCGAGGCCCGGATTGGCTGGGCCGTGGAGGGCCGGGCGGCCGACGTGCTCGCCGGTCATCCGGCCATCGACCACCTCTTCCGGCTGCCCCGCGGCTGGCTCAAGTCGCCGGCGGCCGTGCTCTCGCTCCGCCGGCAGCTCAAGGCCTTCGCTCCCGACGTGACGCTCGACCTCCAGGGCCTGCTCAAGAGCGGCGTGGCCAGCTGGCTCTCCGGAGCCCGGATGCGGATCGGCTTCGCCCGGCCGGCGGCCCGCGAGCAGTCGTGGCTGGCCGCCACCAACCGCGTTCGGCCGGTGGCGGCCCACGTGGTCGATCGCAACTGCGACCTGCTCGTGCCGCTGGGGATCCGCGAGACCCGGCCCGAGTTTCGGATGCCCTCCTGGCCGGTGAGCCGCGAGCGAGTCCGGCAGTGGCTCGCCCCGCTGGGCCTGCCCGAGCCGCCGGCCCTGATCAATCCCGGCGCCGGCTGGGCGAGCAAGCTCTGGCCGCCGGAGCGGTTCGCGGCGGTGGCCCGCGAGCTCCACCGCCGCCGCGGCCTGAAGTCGCTCGTGGTCTGGGGAGGCGAAGCCGAGCGGGCGGCCGCCGAGCAGATCGTGGCCGAGGCTGCCGGGGCCGCCCTTCTGGCTCCCGACACGAGCCTGCAAGACCTGGGCGAACTCTGCCGCCGGGCCCGCCTCATGATCTCGAGCGACACCGGCCCCCTCCATCTGGCGGCCGCGATGGGCACCCCCTGCGTCGGCCTGTTCGGCCCCGTGCCGGCCGCCCGCAACGGCCCCTACGGCCCGCAGCATGTCTGCGTCGAGCCGCCGGCCGGAGTGCGGCGAAGCTGGGACGAACGCAAGACCGACACCGTCTCGATGGCCGCGATCGACGTCGAGCGGGTCGTCGCCGCCGCCGAGTCGCTGCTGGCCCGCAACCAAGCGGCGGCGTGAGGCGGGCGGGCGGCGGGGTGGATGGCGGCGTGGATGGCGGGGTGGTTTTCATGCCCACCGTCCCCGGGCTCGCGCCCGGGGTTTTTATTGGTGGCGCGCGCCGCGCATAGAAACCCCTGGCGCTAGCCAGGGGACGGTGCGTTGGAGCGGAGAGAACATCGGCCTGACGGAATCCGGGTCGCGGGAGGGGTTGCCCGTGCAATCTCGACGGCGTTGGAAACTGGCTATACGCCCTGCGGGGCATCCATGCCCCCGGCGGGCTTCGCGGCCCTCCGGCCGCCGGCCGGCCGTGAGGGGACTGTCCCCGCTTCGGGGTTCCTGGCCGCGGGGACTGTCCCCTTTCCTGGCGGTGTGGATCGCCCACCCGCAGGTCTCGGGAATCCACGGTCG
Source organism: uncultured Candidatus Kuenenia sp. (assembly GCA_964425395.1). Lineage (GTDB taxonomy): Bacteria > Planctomycetota > Planctomycetia > Pirellulales > UBA1268 > QWPN01. Next base: position 2,887 of record CAYRNG010000205.1, read on the forward strand.
CGGGAGGGGTGCCCGTGCTATCTCGACGGC
>CAYRNG010000206.1:0-4750 GCA_964425395.1 uncultured Candidatus Kuenenia sp.
ATGCGAGACAGCCAGTCGCTGCTCGAGCAATTGCTCGGTAGCGCGAACGGGCCGATCGGCGTGGACGACGTGCATGCGGTGATCGGGACCGGCAGCGAAGAGCGGATCGGCGGGCTGCTGGCCGCCGTGGCCGCCCGCGACTCAGCCCGGGCCATGCTCGCGCTCGACGCCGCCTTGGCGGGAGGTGCCGATCCCGGCGGCGTGCTCGAACAGCTCCTGGCGGCCCTCCGCGACTGCCTGCTGGCGAGCGTGGGCTGCGGTCCAGACTTGCTCGCCAACCCGACGGGCCTGGGCGTGGACGTGGCCACGCTCGGCCGCGAGTTGGGCACCGCCACGATCCTGGCGATGCTCCAGATCCTCGACCAGGCCCTGGGCCGGATGCGGACCAGCGGCCATGCCGTGGTGCTCGCCGAGATGGCGGTGGTGCGTCTGGCGGCGCTCGAGAACCTCGAGAGCCTGGCGGCCGCCCTCGACCGGGTGGCCGCGGGGGGCGGCCCGGCAGCCGCCCCGCCGCCAGCGCGCGAAAAAAAAACGCCCGAGCTGACGGCCCGGGCCGCTGAGCCGCCGCCCGAACCCAGGCCCGAACCCAGGCCCGAACCTCAGCCGCCGGTTTCGCCGCCTCGCCCGGTGGCCTCGCAGGCCGCCCTCATGCGGGCCGCAGCAGATCATCCGCTCGTAGCCCATGCCCGCACGCTCTTCGACGGGGCGATCCGCAAGGTCGAACCCGCCCGCCCCCGCGAGGCCGCTCCCGCGTCCGCTCCGCCGGAGGGTGGCCCGGCCGCCGCTGGCGAGAGTGCCCTGGAGGATTCCGATGCCTGAGCAGCAGGGAGCCGTAGCCCGGCTCGTGACCGCCTTTGCCGCCCTTCCCGGAATCGGCCGCAAGTCGGCCGAACGGCTGGCCTACCACGTCTTGATGATGCCCGTGACCGAGGCACTCGCCTTCGCGGCGGCCATCCGGGCGGTCAAGGAAAACCTTCGCCCCTGCCGGACCTGCGGCAACCTCGCCGAGGCCGAGGAGTGCGAGATCTGCCGTAATCCCAAGCGGGACCACGAGCTGCTCTGCGTGGTGGAGCAGGTCCGCGATCTGTTGGCACTCGAGGAGGCCGGCACCTACCGCGGGGTCTACCACGTGCTCCAGGGGCGAATCGCCCCCCTGGAAGGCAAGGGCGCCGAGCGGCTCTCGCTCGACGCCCTGGTCGCGCGGGTCAAGCAGGGCACGTTCCGGGAAGTGATCCTGGGCACCACGCCCAACGTGGAGGGCGACGCCACGGCGCTGGTGGTGGCCGAGCGGCTCGCCGGCCTGCCGGTGGAGATCACCCGCCTGGCCCGGGGGCTGACCGTGGGAGCCTCGCTCGAGCAGGCCAACCGCGAGATGCTGGCCGACGCGCTCTCCGGCCGGCGGCGCTGGGGCCAATGAGGCGATTCCTCGCCCCGCTTGCGCGATCCTCATGAACCACCCGCGGCTCGCCAGGCGTGGTGTATCCTAGAGGTGCGGAGGCCGTCCGTCGTCGGCTGGCCCGCACGGAGCATGATCACGATGCGAATGTCCTTCGGCCAGGAAATGCGGTTAGCGCAAAAGCAGGTGCTTGCGCCCCGCATGATCCAGTCGATGGAGATCCTGCAGCTCCCGATCCTGGCGCTCGAGGAGCGGATCGAGCAGGAGGTGCAGAATAACGAGACCCTGGAAGTCGATGAGACCCCGGCCGAGGAGCGGCCGGCCGACGAGCAGCCGCCGGCCGAGCCCGACCAACCGCCCTCGAACCGGACGGTGGACGAGATGCCCCTGATCGTCGATCAGGAACATGCCAACCGGGCCGACTTCGAGCGGTCGTACGACTGGTCCGCCGAGTATCCCGACAGCGATGACGACCGCAGCCGGCCGTCGGCCGCTCAGGTGGATCAGGCGAGCGATCGGTATCTCGACCTGATGGCCAACATGCAGGAGCGTCCGGAAACCCTCTCCGACCACCTGCATGCCCAACTGGCCAGCGAGGAGCTCTCCAAGCCGGACCGGGTGGCCGCCGACAGGATCATCTACAACCTCGATGCCAATGGCTATTTGACCATGCCGCTCGAGGAACTGATCGATCCCGACGGCCCGGCGGGCCAGATCGAGTCGCTGCGCCGCGGCCTGCGGGTGGTGCAGGGGATGGAGCCGGCGGGTGTCGGGGCCCGCGACCTCAAGGAATGTCTGCTCCTCCAGGTCCGCCACGACACCCCCCACGCCCGCCAACTCCGGCGGCTGATCAGCGATCATCTTGAAGACCTGGCCGCCAATCGCCTGCCCGTCATCGAGAGGAAGCTGGGACTCTCGTTGGAGGAGGTGGAGGCGCTTCGCGAGCAGTTGCACCTGCTCAATCCAAAGCCGGGCGCCGTCTTCTCTGCACCGGTGGTGTTGCCGGTCAAGCCCGACGTCTACGTCGATCTCCAGCCTGACGGCACGTGGAGCTGTCGCCTCGAAGAGATCGACCTGCCCAACCTCCGGATCAGCCCGACCTACCGGGCCATGCTCCTGTCGCCCGACACCGACCCCCAGACCCGCGAGTACATTCGCCGGAAGGTGAACGCGGCCCAGTGGCTGATCGACGCGATCGAGCAGCGGCGGAGCACGCTCCTCAAGACCGCCCAGGCGATCGTGGACCACCAGTCCCGGTTTCTGGTCGATGGCCCGGAAGCGCTCGAGCCGCTCAAGATGCAGCAGATCGCCGACCGGATCGGGATGCACGTCACCACCATCAGCCGGGCCGTCGATGACAAGTGGCTGCAGACGCCCCGCGGGGTGTACCCCTTGCGGAAGCTGTTCGTGGGGGGCACAACCAGTGCCGAAGGGGATGAGGTGGCCTGGGATGCCGTGCGGATCAAGCTCCAGGAAATCGTCGCTGCCGAGCCGAAGGACGCCCCCTACAGCGACGACGACCTGGTCGTTGAACTGGCCAAGCAGGGGATCACGGTTGCCCGCCGGACGGTCACCAAGTATCGCAAGGCCATGAACATCCCCAGCTCCCGTCAGCGGCGCGACTGGAAGCTGATCCGGGCGGGGGCCAAGGACGGGGGCGGTGTCGAACAGCCCGAGCCCCCGGCGGCCGAGCTCCCCTTGGTGGTGCCGGTGGACAAGCCTGCCGGCCCGCAGCTCGGCGGCCTGAATCGCTCGGCCGGCTGAGCTGCGATTGCCGGTTTGGCGGCGGCCCCCCTAGGATGCCCCGTCAGCGAGGCCTTCCATGCGGTGTCCCTTCTGCCGTGCCGACAACGACCGGGTGATCGATTCCCGCGCCGGCGACGAGGGCGACTCGATCCGTCGCCGCCGGGAGTGCCTCGCCTGCCGCCGCCGGTTCACGACCTACGAGCGGATCGAGCGGCAGCCGCTGACCGTGCTCAAGAAGGGGGGCGTCCGCGATCCCTTCGACCGCGACAAGCTCAAGCGGGGGCTAGCCAAGGCCTGCTGGAAGCGGCCCGTCAGCCCGGAGGACATCGAGGGTGTGGTGGCGGCCCTCGAGGCGGAACTCTACGGCACCTTCGAGAGCGAGGTGCCCAGCCAGGCGATCGGCGAGCGGCTCATGGAACTGCTCAAGGCGCTCGACCAGGTGGCCTACGTCCGGTTCGCGAGCGTGTATCGGGAATTCAAGGACGCCCGCGACTTCGTGGACGAGCTCGAGCCGATCTTGGCCGCCCGCCAGCACGTGCCCGACGCCTCCACCTGAGCGGAGCGGCTAGCGGTGAAAATCGCCGTGGACGCCGCCCGTCTTCTCCTCGAGCCGCACGGCCTCGAGGGTCATGGCCGGGTCGATCGCCTTGGCCATGTCGTAGATCGTCAGGGCCGCGGCCGTGACGGCCACCAGGGCCTCCATTTCCACGCCGGTCCTGGCCGTCGCCCGCACGATCGCCTCGAGGGCCACGTGATCGGCGGGCGTGGCGTCGATCGCCACCTCGACCAAGTCGAGCGGCAGGGGGTGGCAGAGGGGCACGAGGTCGCTGGTCCGCTTGGCCGCCATGATGCCGGCCAGCCGGGCGGCTGCCAGGGAGTCTCCCTTGGCCAGCGTGCCGGCCCGAATCCGGGCCACCGTCTCCGGCCGGGCCAGGAGCCGGCCGGTCGCCCGGGCCGTTCGGACCGAGACCGGCTTGCTGCCGACGTCGATCATCCGGACGGTGGCGGGGGAGGCTTCGCTCATGCCCGAAGCATATCATGCCCGAAACACACGCCGGCCCGGCGTGCCACACAGGGCACGCCGGGCCGTGGTCATGGAGTCGCGTGTCGGGGGTCTGCCGGCCTTGGGCAGCCGGCAGACCGCGTGGGTCAGACCAGTTCCTTCTTGGAGCCGATCAGCGTCCGGAGCCGCTCGGCCAAGAGGGCCACGTCGAAGGGCTTCTTAAAGCTCTCGTTGACGTGGGCCCGATCGACCGTGATCTGCGAGCCGTCGTCCGGCAGGAGGGCGATCACGATCGTGTCAGCGTACTCGGGATTCCGCTTCAGGTTCTGGCAGATCTGCTGGGCGTCGATCCGGCCGATCGAGTAGTCCACCACGATGCAGTCGGGGTGGAAGCTCTCGGCCTGGATGCCGGCCTCGAAGCCGCTGGCAGCCACCTGAATCTTGAATGACTTCTCGACGGGAAGATGCCGCTTGACGTTCTCGATCAGGACCTGGTCCTGGCCGACAAGCAGCACCTTCGCCATCGCCTCGTCCTCGAGGTCGCCCAGCGGCATGCCGTGCTCCTTGAGGAACTTGATCAGATACTCCCGCGGAATGCGGCGGTC
>CAYRNG010000207.1:0-1710 GCA_964425395.1 uncultured Candidatus Kuenenia sp.
ATCGCGATCCGCGGCCGGACCAGCCGCGAGAGGTCGGCCAGCACACGCTCGAGGCCGGCGGCATCGCTCGCGGCCGCACGCTCGAACTCGACGGCGGGAGCCGGAGCGGCAAGCCGGCGGCCGGCCGGGGAGGGCACACGGGCGGGAGCCAGTTCGGGAGGCGTCATGCCGGCACCCCCCTGCCCCGCCCGAGCGAGACCCTGTCGAAAGCCGGCGGCGAAACGGTCGCGGTGCCGGCGGCGGCAAGCGCCAGGGCGACCGCGACCCCGAGAATCCCCATCCCCAAGACGGCGTGGGCCGTGACGATCACGGCGCCGGGCCCGCTGCGGGCCACGATCGGCTCAGCCAGCCGCCAGGAGTCGGGAAGGATCGCCGAGGGCAGGCCATACTTCGCCACCCAGGTGCCGACACCGAGGGCCAGCTGACAGCTCACGAGCAGCGTCGCGACCAGTGCCCAGCGGCGGGCGGCGGGATTCCGGCCCCGCCAGGTGGCCAGGGCCGCGGCCACCGCCAGGCCCGCCACGACCAAGCCCATCAGCACGTGCGTGCCGACGAGGGCATGAAACGTGGCCGGAGGCGTGGCCAGATCGAGGTGCCGCAACTGGGCGCCGGCCACGAGCTGGGCATAGGCCGCGACGGGCACTGCCGCCGAGAGCCCGCCGGCCACCCGCGGCACGATCTCGGCCCCCGGCCGGCGGGTGAGCACCGCCAGGGCCACTGCGACCGCGAAAAACAGCGGCCCGGTGCAGGCATGGACCTTGGCCACGGTCGTGTCGTCGAGCAACACCCTTAAGCCCCCGAGCCCTCCCTGCACGAGCACGAGCACCACCGCCGCCACCGCCAGCCAGCGGACCGTGGGGCCGAGCCGATTCCACCAGACGAGCCCGGCGAGCGCCAGCGTGATCATGCCCACGAGCGCCCCCAACAGCCGGTGACCGTGCTCGAGAAACAAATCCCACGGCCCCCCCAGCCACTCGGCGAGTGGAAACAGAAACATGTTGTGCCCGTAGGTGGCCGGCCAATCAGGCACCGCCATCGCCGCCTCATAGGTCGTCACCAGCGCCCCGAACGACAACAGCACCGCCGTCACCGCCACGAGCAGGCAGGAAACGAGGTGCGGGATGTTCAGGGACGACTTCGTCATGGCAAAACGACAGCAGCACGCAGCGGCAGGCGAAGGGACTGGCGGAAGCTCGACGAGCCTCGGAGATTTCGCTCACAGGAGGTTGGAATCGCCACCCGAGGAATTGCGAAATATCCTGACGAGGAGACTTCTGCCATCCCGCAGCCGGCTTTGGCTCACTGACCCTCCGACCTCGCTCAGTGCGCCGCCGCGGCGGCCGCGGCGGCCGCGTTGGGCGGGTCGGTCTGCATCAGATGATCCTGCTCGACGCCGGGCACGGAGTATTCGTAGGGGCCGCGGTAGACCACCGGCTGATAGTCGAAGTTGCCATGGCCCGGCGGGCTCGGGGCCGTCCACTCCAGGCCGTTGGCATTCCACGGATTCCGGCCGGCAACCGGCCCGTAGAACATGCTCCAGAAGAAGTTGATCGCGAAGATGATCTGGCAGGCCACCATCCCGATGGCGCAGTAGGTCATGAAGGCGTTCAGCGGCTGGAGGTGGTGGAAGGTCTCGTAGTGGTAGGCGTCGGCCAGCCGCCGCGGGAAGCCCACCGCTCCGAGGATGTGCATCGTGAAGAAGGTGCCGTT
>CAYRNG010000208.1:0-6531 GCA_964425395.1 uncultured Candidatus Kuenenia sp.
TACCGCACGAACTTCCAGCGGTCGGTGCGGATGCCGCGGACATTGGGGGTGTAAGGGAACTGCTTTTCGTAGTTGTATTCGTAGAGCCACTCGGTCCGCCAGGCAGGATCGCCGCCGCCTGCCAGCTTCCGCCACGAGCGGCCGGCGATCCCGGTCAGGGCCGGCCCGCCGCAGAGGTCGAGGATGCTCGGGGCGATGTCTTCCACCAGCACCTGCCCCGTCACCACCTCCCCGCGGGGCAGGCCGGGGCCGCGGGCGATCAGGGGCACGCGGATGCTCGGCTCGTGCATCGTTCGCTTGTCCACCATCCCGTGCTCCCCTTCCAAGAGGCCGTTGTCGCCCATGAACACGATCAGCGTGTTGGCCAGCTGCCCGGTCTCCTGGAGGAAGTCGACCAGCCGGCCGGTGCTGTCATCCACTGAGAGGATCGTGCCCCAGTAGGCCCGCACCATCCGCTCGAAGTCGGCCACGCCCTCCGGCCGGGTGTCGGGAAAGTTCTTCCGCCACTCGAACAAGGGGCCGTAGATCCCGTGCCAGGTGGTGAGCCGCTCCCGGATCCAGTCGGGCTTGCCGTCGAGGCGGAAGGCGCTCTCCGGGTAGCCCACCCGAACCGCGTCGAAGGCATGCTCGTATTTCGGTTCGGGAAAATAGAAGGAGTGGGGCGCCTTGTGCCCCAGGCAGAGGGCCCAGGGCTGGCCGGCCGGACGCTGCGCGAGCCACTCGAGGGAGAAGTCGGTGACGAGCGTGGTGTAGTAGCCCGGCACGACCTCCCGCCGCCGGCCGTGGAAGTTCCATTCGGTGTCGAAGTATTTGCCCTGGCCCTTGTGGCTCACGAACCAGTCGAAGCCGGGGCGGGGGTCGTCGTTGTCCTCCCCCATGTGCCACTTGCCGACATAGGCCGTGGCGTAGCCCTGCTCCCGGAGCCGGGCGGGCCAGTGGGGCAGTTCGGGGGGCAGTTCCGTGAAGTTGTCGCGGACGCCGTGGGCATGGGCATAGAGGCCGGTCAGGATGCTGGCCCGGCTCGGCGAGCAGAGCGATGTCGTGCAGAAGGCGTTGGCGAACCGCACACCGTCGGCGGCGAGCGCGTCGATCCGCGGGGTCTTCACGTGGGCCGAGCCGTAGCAGCCGACCGCAGCGGGCCGGATGTCGTCGCAGAGGATGAACAGCACGTTGGGAGGCGGAGCCGGCTCGGCTGCGGGAGCCGCCGCGCGGCCGCCGAGTGTCGCGAGCACGACCAGGAGCCAGATGCGGCCGGGAGGGGGGGTCGGCATGGCGGTTCCTCGGGGCAGTAGGGATGCGGGCCGCCTGGCAGCTCAGGCGGCGGTGGCCAGCCGGGCGAACACGAGCCGGCCGGCCGAGGTCTGGAGCGTGCTCGTGACGTGCACCTGGACCGTCTGGCCGATCTGGCCGCGGCCGTGCTCGACCACCACCATCGTGCCGTCGTCGAGGTAGCCGACGCCCTGATCGGGCTCCTCGCCGGGCTTGCCCAGCCGCACCGAGAGGGCGTCGCCCGGCACGAAGGCGGGCTTGAGGGCCAGGGCCACGTCGTTGACGTTGACCACCGGCACGCTCCGCACCCCGGCGAGCTTGACAACGTTGGGGTCGATCGTGACCACCCGGCCCTCGAGCTGGCGGGCCAGGGCCACCACCCGCGACTCGAGCGTGGCCTCGTCGTCGGCCTCGTCGCGGGGGCTGATCACGTCGATGTCGACCGCCTTGTTGGCCCGCAGCCGGTTGAGCACGTCGATCCCCCGGCGGCCGCGGGTCCGTCGCTGCCGGTCCGTCGACTCGGCCGCCGCCTGGAGGTCGTCGAGCACGAAGGCCGGCACCACGAACCGGCTCTCGAAGATGCCCGCCTCCGCGAGGTCGGCGATCCGGCCGTCCACGATCGAGGTGGGGTCGAGCACGTTGGGCCGCAGGCCGCGGACGTCGCGGGCGAACTCCACGAACGGAATCAGAAACCGGAAGTCGTTGCGGGTCTGGAGCAGCAGGCTCGTGCTCAGGTAGCAGAGCACCGCTCCCAGCACCAGCGGCAGCCATGACCAGATCGGGTCGGCCTGATTGAGCGGCAGGACGGGCGTCAGGGCCAGCATCGTGATGTAGGTCAAAAACACGCCCACCAAGAGGCCGAAGTAGACGGCCGTGATGATCGTCAGATCCTTGCGCCGGATCGCCCCGTCGATCCCGATTACGGTCAGGGGCAGGGCGATCATGGCCGCCAGGATCCCCCACGGCACCCAGGCCGGTGCTGACCGGAGGGGGGCGGAATTGATGATCAGTACGGCGATCCCGGCCGAGACGACGATGAAGATCGCGCGGAGCAGGAACAAGGCCATGCAGACACCAATCGGCGGGGCGAGACGGTCTTACATGATCATAACGTCGTGCTTCGAACGCGGCCAAAGGGGGGCAAGGGCGATCGGAGGCCCGGGCCGCCGGCACGGGCTACGTGAAGCGGAGTTGGGTGGCGATTCTGGTCGTCCGTCACGGCGTGCCGGACCTACGAGGCTGGCGGGCCGCCGATGCGGCGGGCGTGGTCGGCGTCGAAAAACCGGTCGGTCATTCCGGCCAGGTAGTCAGCCGTGCTGCGGGGGAGGCCAGACGCGGCCGCCCGCTCCTGAAACCGCGGCGGCAGGCGGTCGGGGTGGGCGAGGTACCAGGCGAACAGCTCGGCCAATTTTCGTTGGGCCGGCAGGCGAACCTCGAGCACCCGGCCGCTGCGGTAGACCCGCTCGAACAAAAACCGCTCCAACTCCCGCTTGGCGGCGGCCAACTCCGGGGGGTGGGCCACGAGCCGGCGGAGCGGGCCGTCTGGAGCGGGCCGGGAGGCGGCCCGCACCTCGGCCACCGAGCCGGGGGCGAGCTCGCGGAGCGTGGCCAGGCTCGTTCGCACGAGCTCGGCCACCTGAAAGTCGACCAGCTCGTGGATCACCGCCCGCTTGAGCTCGCCAGCGGCCAGCGGCCCGAACCGGTCGCGAACCCGGGCCGCCGCGGCGGCCACCAGCGGCAACTCGAGCAGCTCGTCAAGCGTCACCAGACCCAGCTCGATGGCGTCGTCGGCGTCGTGGGTGTCGTAGGCGATCGAGTCGGCCGCATCGACCACCTGCGTCTCCAGCAGCGGGGCCGGGGCGGTGCCGTCCTTCTTGCGGGTCGCCTGGGCGTCGAGCACCTCCCGGCTGAGGTTGAGCCCGGGAAAGGTCGGATAGCGGCTCTCGAGCAGCTCCATGATCCGCAGGGCCTGGGCATTGTGGTTGAAGCCCCCCTCGGCCCGGAGCAGCTCGGCGAGCACGTCCTCGCCGGCATGGCCCAGCGGCGGATGGCCGATGTCGTGGGCCAGGGCCAGGGTCTCGACCAGGTCCTCGTTGAGGGCCAGGGCCCGGGCCAGGGTGCGGGCGATGTTGGTCACCTCGAGGGTGTGGGTCAGCCGGCTGCGGTGGTAGTCGCCGTGGTAGCCGGTGAAGACCTGCGTCTTGTGGGCCAGCCGGCGGAAGGCGGCCGAATGGACGATCCGGTCGCGGTCCCGCTGGTAGGGGCTGCGGAAGGGATGCTCAGGCTCGGGATGGACGCGACCGGCCGAGTCGGCGGCCGGCATCGCCCAGGGGGCCAGCACCGCCGCCTCGCGGGCCCGCCAGTCGAGCGGCAGGGCAGGACGACTCGTCATGGCTGGCGATCTCCGGCGGCCGCGCGAAGCTGGAGCCAGAGCTCGTCGAGGGCCTGCGGCAACACGCGGACCCCGGCGGTCGTGGGCATGAAGTTGACGTCGCCCGCCCAGCGGGGCACGAGGTGCCAGTGGAGATGGCCGGGCACGCCCGCCCCTGCCACCCGCCCCAGGTTCAGCCCCAGGTTGAAACCCTGGGCCTGCATCGCCCGCTCGATCAGGCCGCACCATTTCGCGAGTCCGTGCTGGAGGTCGAGCAGCTCCGCCTCGGCCAGGCCGGCGAGCGTGGCCCGGTGGTCGAGCGGGGCCACGAGCAAATGACCATTGGAATACGGAAACCGATTGATCACGACCAGGCTGTGCGGCGTGCGGTCGACGACGCCCAGGGCCCGGTCGTGCTCCGGGGCCGCGGCCGCCGCCCGGCAGAGGAAGCAGTCGCGGTCGGCACCGGGCCGCCAGTGGTCAATCGCCACCGCGGCCGCTGGGTCTTCCGCCGCGTTTCCCTGCACGTAGCCCAGCCGCCAGGGTGCCCAGAGCCGCTCGATCTCGATCCGTCGCTCGCCGTTCATGCGGAAAGCCTACCGCGCCCGCTTCGGCTCCTGGCTCTGGGACGCGTTTTGGTCAGTGGTGAGCCCGGGGGTGAAAGCCTTCGTCGCTGTGGATATTTCGCCGCTGCCCCGGCTGTGGTGGCGGCGTCTTGGGGGCGAAATCTCCAAGGCTCCTCCGGCTTCCACCCCCGGCTCTGCAACGCCTTTTGGCCGGGGGTGAGCTCGGGGGTGAAAGCCTTCGTCGCTGTGGATATTTCGCCGCTGCCTCGGCTGTGGTGGCGGCGTCCGGAGGGCGAAATCTCCAAGGCTCCTCCGGCTTCCACCCCCGGCTCTGCGACGCGGTTTGGCCGGGGGTGAGCCCGGGGTGAAAGCCTTCGTCGCTGTGGATATTTCGCCGCTGCCCCGGCTGTGGTGGCGGCGTCCGGGGGGCGAAATCTCCAAGGCTCCTCCGGCTTCCACCCCCGGCTCTGCGACGTCTTTTGGCCGGTAGCTCTGTGGCGTGTGTTGTGTTAAGGGGGGCGATTGACCTGCGCGCTGGCGAGGCCGCCGGAATCGGCGAACGCTCGACGAGCCTCGGGGATTTCGCCCGGTTGAGGAAAGCGCTTTCAGAACGGGTCACGCGAAATACCCTGGCGAGGAGACTTTTGCCGTTCCGGCGGCCGGCGGGTTACGTATGCTGCCCTGGATCAGCTTTCGCCGCCCCGGGCAGTGCCCCATGAATTTCAAAGTTTCGCTCGACGTCTTCTCCGGCCCGCTCGATTTGCTGCTGTACCTCGTCAAGAAGCACGAGGTGGACATCACCGAGGTGCCGATCGCGGTGATCGCCCAGGAGTTCTGCGCGCACCTGAGCGTGCTCGAGGAACTGTCGATCGAGCAGGTGGGGGAGTTCGTCGAGCTGGCCAGTGTGCTCCTCGAGATCAAGGCCCGGGCGCTCGTGCCCCGGCCGGAGGAGCAGGAGGAGGTGGTCGAGCCGATCCGCGAGGATCTCGTGCAGCGGCTCCTCGAATACAAGCAGTACCGCGACGCCGCGGCGCTGCTCGAAGACAGGGCCCGGCAGTGGGAGCTGCGGTTTCCGCGGATCCATGCCGACGAGCCCCCGCCGCGGGCCGCCCCGGCGGAAGTGACCTTCGGCGACGCCCAGGTCTGGGACCTCGTGGGGGCGCTCGGCCGGGTGCTGGCCAAGCAGGAGAAACGCCGGCCGCGGCAGATCGTTCACGACGACACGCCGATCGAGAGCCACATCGAGCGGATCGAGCGGCTGGTGGCGGAGCAGGGGAGGGTGGCTTTTTCGGCGCTCTTCGATGACGATATGCCGAGGGCCCGCGTGGTGGGCATCTTCCTGGCGGCCCTGGAGCTGGTCCGCCGGGGCCGGCTGGCCACGCGGCAAGACGCCCTGTTTCAGGAAATCTGGCTCCAGCCCCCCGGGGGAGAGCCCGCCGAGCCCCCCACGCCCGCATGATCGACAACGCCCCGTTTCGCACCCTCTCCCACAAGGGGCTCACCGTCGAGGGCTACTCGCGGGCCGCCGTCCAGAGCGTGTGGCGGATTCCCGAGCTCAAGCTCGGCTTCGACCTCGGGGCCCAGCCCTGGGGCTTCATGGCCACGGCAACCTGGTTCGTGACCCACACCCACCTCGACCACATCGCCGCCCTGCCGGTCTACGTGGCCCGGCGGCGGATGATGAAGATGGAGCCCCCCACGATCTACCTGCCGGAGTCGGCGATCGAGCCGATCGAACGGCTCCTGCGGGCCGTCTCGCGGCTCGACCGCGGCCGGCTGCCCTGCACCCTCCTGCCGGCCCGCCCCGGCGACGAGATCGAGCTTTCCCGCGAGCACGTGGTGACGGTCTCCTCCACCACCCACACGCTGCCCAGCGTGGGCTTCGTGGTCTGGGAGCGACGCCGGAAGCTGAAGCACGAATACCAGCAGCTCGCCGGCCACCAGATCCGGGATCTCCGGCTCTCGGGGGTGGACGTGACCCACGAGATCCGGGCCCCGATCGTGGCCTACCTGGGCGACTCGTCCCCCGAGGGGCTCGACCGCTGCCCGGCGATGTTCGAGGCGATGATCCTGATCACCGAACTCACCTTCGTGGCCCACGCCCATCGCAAGGAGAAGATCCACAAGTATGGCCACATGCACCTCGACGACCTCTTGGCCCGCCGCGACCGGTTCCGCAACGAGGTGGTGATCGCCACGCACTTCTCGACCCGCTACACCGACGACCGGATCCGGCGGGTCTTGGCCAAGAAGATCCCCGACATGCTCGACGGCCGGCTCAAAGTCTGGCTCTAGGTTGCCCGCTCGGCGCCGCGGGCTGCCGCC
>CAYRNG010000209.1:0-2157 GCA_964425395.1 uncultured Candidatus Kuenenia sp.
CCCTCGGGCGTCTCGTCGCTGGCGATGTCGAACCACTCCTGCTGAAACTCGATCCGCGGCTGCGACGTCGGGTTGGCCAGGGCGATGTTGCTCACCAGGGCGATCACGGCGTCGGCCAGGGCGACCTCGGGCTTGCAGCGGGGCTGGTTCTCGGGGGCCGGGTTGCGGATGCACCAGGCCCAGTGCTCCATCTCCTCGGTGTAGCCGCGGGAGGGAGGGGCGTAGCCGCCGCCGGCCGCCGCCGCCACGGCCGGCCCGGCGCCGCTCTCGGTCGTGTCGAGCACCGGGGCGCCGTCCTTGCCGGTGGCCACCGTCACGCGGGTGTCGCGGGCCGAGTCTTTGTAGAGCATCACCTCCTGCTCCTGCTCCAGGATCAGGGTGCCCTTGGTGCCCATCACCACCTCGCCGTAGCCGCCGAAGCCGTTGCCGTTGATCGAGGAATAGGTGACCACGATCTTCTTGTTCGGGTCGGCCACCTCCCCCGTGTCGTCGAAGTAGCCCGGGGCGGGATACTCGTACATGCAGTAGACGTGATCGTCGACCTCGCGGTCGGCCGGAAAGATGCTCCGGTTGCCGACCGCCGTGACCGTGAGCGGCTTGACCTTCTTGCCCTTGCCGTGCATCGCCGAGACGAAGATGCCGGCGGCGTCGAGCTGGTGGCTGCCGAGCTCGGCCATCAGGCCGCCGCCGGTCCGCAGCCAGAGCCGCCAGCGGATCAGCTCCTCGAGCGGGGTCCGCGTGGCGCCGTCGGGCAGGGGCATCGACTGGTAGCCGTAGGCGGCCGCGTCGACCTCGGCGTCGAGCAGCTGGGCCTCGGCCTGGGCGATTCGCTTGCGGAGGGCGTCGATGTCGGCCGGCTTGGCCCGCTCGAGCGACTTCTTCCAGCCGTCGAGTTGCTTGACGAGCTTCTCGTCGCCCGGCAGCGGCGGCTTCCAGGAGTCTTTGCCCGGGAGATTGCCCCGGTGCCACTGGGCCCGGAGGGAGTGCACGTCGCCGATCAGGCCGGCGGTGCCGATCGTGCGGACGGCGTTGTCGTAGAGGATGCTGTAGTGCCGCTGGTGGCCCGTGGCCAGGAGCTTGCCGGTCTCGCGGGCGACCCGGCCCATCTCCTTGCACTCGTGGATGCTGTGGCCCATCAGCTTCTCGGTGAGCACGTGCTTGCCGGCCCGCATCGCCTTGATCGCCGCCGGGGCGTGGAGGTGGAGCGGCAGGGCGATGATCACGGCCTCGACGTCGTCGTCGGCGAGCAGGTCTTCGTAGGCCTCGTAGACCTTCACCTGCCGGCGGGCGGCGTCTTCGGTCGACCAGCCATACTTCGCCATCAAGCCGGGGCGAACCTTCGCCGCATTCGGGCTCGAGGCATCGCCGTGGAAGGCCCGGAAGCGGTTGTAGGGGCGGATGTCGGCGATCGCCACGACGTTGAGATAGTCCGGATTCAAGGCCCCGATCAACACGCTCCCCTGGTCGCCGGTGCCGAGAAAACCGACGCGGAGCGGGTCGCCCACGCTCTTGCCATAGCCGAAGTAGAGCGAGCCGAGGCCCGCCCCGGCGGCCACGCCGGCGGTGACGCCCGCCAGGAAGTCGCGGCGGGTGATGCTCACCGCCTCGGAGAAGTTTTCCTTGCCGATCTGCTTTTGCTGTTCGGACAGGTTCATCGGGATCACCTCGGGGGCAACTCGGGCCAAAATGTTTCAGGGGGTGCCGCTGGGCCGCGTGCCGCTGCCGCAGGCTCGCCTGAGCGGACAGTGGGAAGCCAACCAGGGCTCGAGGAAGTAGTCGAGGCCGCTCCAGCCGCCGGTCGGGAGGGCGGCGATCGCCAGCAGGGCCGCCATCTCCCCCCACTGGGCGTAGGTCTCCTGGGCACCAGGCACCCAGAAGGGCTGCGACGCGACCACGCTCGCCAGGAAGAGCGCGCCACCGACGGCGTTAAACTTCACGAACAGGCCGATCACCAGGCAGCCGCCGATCGTGGCCAGCGACCAGCTCACGAACTGGTCAGCCTTCCAAAGCGCGGTCTTGGGCTCGGCGGCAGCCAGCCGGCCGCGGTCGGCGGGGGCCAGGGCGGCGTCCCACTCCGTCTCCAGGCGGCGGCCGATCGCGGCGGCGGCCGTCATCCAGGCGGCGGCATCTCCGGCGAGTTCCCGTCGCTTCTTGGCC
>CAYRNG010000210.1:0-27519 GCA_964425395.1 uncultured Candidatus Kuenenia sp.
GCCCGTGCCATCTCGCCGGACGCTCGCTTCCGGCATCCTGCCTCCAGCTCGCTCGATGGAAACCGCCCTTCGGCATCCTGCCTACGGACGGTTTCCAACGCCGTCGAGATAGCACGGGCAACCCCTCCCGCGACCCGCATTCCTGCGACCCGGATTCCCGAGACCTGCGGGTTGACGATCCACACCGCCAACCGCGCAGAGCACGGCCGCCCGGAGGTGCGGCCGACGTGCAGAGCCCCGCCGGGCGTGAAACTAGATCGCCGCCGCCGCGGTCTCGCCGGTGCGGATCCGAACCACCTCGGCGAGGTTGGTTACGAAGATCTTGCCGTCGCCCACCTGGCCGGTGCGGGCCGTCGCCATGATCTTGCTGATCACGTTCTGGGCCTCGTCGTCGCTGACCACGACCTCGATCTTGACCTTGGGGAGGAAGTCCACCGAGTACTCGGCGCCGCGGTAGGTCTCGGTATGCCCCTTCTGGCGGCCGAAGCCCCGGACCTCGGTCACGGTCATGCCCTTCACGCCCAGGGCATTGAGCGCGTCCTTGACCTCCTCCAACTTGAAGTGCCGGATGATCGCTTCGATCTTCTTCATCGATTGCTCCTCGTCGGTGTGCCCCGCAGGGCCACGGCCTGGGTCGAGCCAATCACGCCGATCGGCCTCGCCCGTGCCATGAGCATATGCA
This sequence comes from uncultured Candidatus Kuenenia sp., assembly GCA_964425395.1. Classification (GTDB taxonomy): domain Bacteria; phylum Planctomycetota; class Planctomycetia; order Pirellulales; family UBA1268; genus QWPN01. The sequence continues at coordinate 683 of CAYRNG010000210.1, forward strand.
GATCACGTGCCAAACCGAAGCGCCCCGCAATCCCGGGCCGAAACCGCGTCTTTCGGCTGCCCCCTGTCGGGGCGGCGGCACACGGCAGCGACTCGGCGGCCGCCGGCTGCCTCAAAAGCAGGCACTTCCGGCGGCCCCGAGCAGCTTTCGGGCCTCGGGCGCGGTATCCTCCCCGCTCGATGCCCAGGAACTAAAAATTTTTGCGGGGAATCCTCATGCCTGCCGACCTGCCCTCGGCCCACGTCTTCTGCTGGCTGATCCTGCTGGTCACGACGCTCGCGGTGGCCGGCCAGCCGAACTACGACGAGTCGGCCGTGCCGGCCTTCTCGCTGCCCGACGTCTTGGCGGACCCCGCGGGGCAGCCGGTCACCACCGCCGAAGCCTGGCAAACGGTCGCCCGACCGCATCAGCTCGAACTCCTCGAGCGGAATGTCTATGGCCGCCGGCTGCCGGCCGTGCCGGTCTCGGTCGCCGGCGAGGTCGAGCGGGCCGACGTCGAGCTCACCGGAGGGGTCGCCGCCCTCCGGCTGCAGGCCCGGCTGCGGCTTGGTGCGGCCGCAGACGCTCCCACGACCGACGTGCTCCTCTACCTTCCCAAGCTCCCCGCCGGGGCCGCGAGCCCCGTCTTCCTGAAGCTCAACTTCAAGGGCAACCAGGCGGAGACGGCCGACCCGGCCGTGCATCTCTCGCGGGCCTGGCTGCCGGACGACGAGTTGGCTGGGATCGTCAACAACCGGGCCACCGAGGCCTCGCGGGGCGTGCAGGCCCGCCGCTGGCCGGTCGCCGACCTCGTGGGCCGCGGCTACGGGATGGCCACCGCCTGCTATGGCGACGTGTTTCCCGATCGGCCCGACGGCCGCGCCGAGAGCGTGCTTGGCTCCCTCGGCCGGCCCGTCACCGGCGACCTCCCGGCCGACGAGCCGGGAGCGATCGCCACCTGGGCCTGGCAGCTCTCCCGGATCCTCGACTGGCTCGTGACCTTGCCCGAGGTCGATCCGGAGCGGGTGATCGTGGTGGGCCACTCCCGCAACGGCAAGGCGGCTCTCTGGGCGGGAGCCTGCGACGAGCGGTTCGCGATGGTGGTCTCCAGCGAGTCGGGCTGCGGCGGGGCGGCCCTCTCCCGGCGGCAGTTTGGCGAGACCGTGGCGGCGATCACGACCCGGTTCCCCCACTGGTTCTGCCCCGCCTTCACAAGCTTCGCCGGCCGCGAGCCCGAGTTGCCCACCGACCAGCACGCCCTCCTGGCGATGGCCGCCCCGCGGCCGCTCTATGTGGCCAGCGCCGAGGACGACCGCTGGGCCGACCCACGGGGCGAGTTCCTGGCGGCCGTCGCGGCGGCGCCGGTCTGGCAGCTCTTCGGCCGGACGGGGCTGGGCACCGCCGACCATCCCCCGGTCGGCAGCTCCGTGGGCGACCAGGTGGGCTACCACGTGCGGGCCGGCAAGCACGACCTACTGGCCGAAGACTGGCTGCGCTTCGCGGCCTTCGCCGACCGCACCGTCCGCGGCCTGCCCGCGGCGGCGGCCGAGTTTCGCCCCATCCAGGAGCCGCTGCCGGTCCCGCCGCCGGCCGGGGCGGTGCTGCTCTTTGGCGACGGGAGCGAGGGGCCGCCCCGGTTTCTCTCGATGGCCGGTGGGCCGATCGACTGGAAGGTGGAGGACGGGACGCTCGTGGTCACGAAGTCGAAGAGGCACTCCAACCACATCCACTCGAGCGAGGTCTTTCGGGATGCCGACATCCACGCCGAGTTCATGGTGGCCAAGGCAGCCGGGGGCAACAGCGGCCTCTACCTCCACGGCCTCTATGAGATGCAGATCTTCGACTCCTTCGGCGTCGAGCCCCCGACCGAGCAGGACGAGGGCAGCCTGTACCGGTTCGCCAGGCCGCTCGTGAACGCCTCCCGGCCGGCCGGCGAGTGGCAGGGCTACGACATCCGCTACACCGCCCCCCGCCGGGACGCCGCCGGGAAGGTGACCACGCCGGGCACGATCACCGCCTGGCTCAACGGCCAGCTCGTCCAGGACGGCGTCGAGTTCACCGAGCCGCGGAGCCCCTACATCCCCTACCGGCACGGCGTCACCGATCACCTCCGGACGGTCAAGAAGCGGCTCGATGAGACCGGCGAGGGGCCGCTCTTTCTCCAGGATCACGGCAGCCCCACGAGGTTTCGCAACATCTGGATCGTGCCGCGGTAGCTGGCGGGGACTGGCCCCTGACGAGCCCCTCGAAGCCACGCCTTCGGTGGGTCGGGGCTGCCCGTGCCATCTCGCCGGACGCTCGCTGCGGGGACTGTACCCGCCGCGGGGACTGTCCCCCTTCGGCATCCTGCCTGCGATTCGGTTTCCAACGCCGTCGAGATAGCACGGGCAACCCCTCCAGCGACCCGCCTTCGACTGCGTCGTCTACCCGACCGCCCCGGCGAGGATCGCAGTGAGCGTCTCGTCATCGAGCCGCACCGGGTTGCCCTTCATGCTGCTGGCCTGCTGCGCCTTGGCGACGACCGCGGGGATGTCGGCACCGGTCAGGCCCCAGGCGGAGAGCGGCGGAATCCCGAGGTCGGCCACCAGCTGCCGCACCCAGGCCGTGCCGGCGTCGGGGAGGGAGGCGGGGTCGCCGGTGAGCAGCCGGGCGATCTCGGCGTAGCGAGCGAGCGTGGCCTCGTCGCCGGCCGCCTGGCAGGCGGCAATGTTGGCCTCCATCACGCCCGAGAGCAGGATCCCACAGACCGCACCATGCGGGGCCGGAAACATCCCTCCCAAGGGGCCGGCGAATCCGTGCACCGCCCCCAGCCCGGCATTGGCAAGCGCCAGCCCGCCGCACAGGCTCGCCAGGCTGAGCGCCTCCCGGGCGGCCAGGTCGCCGGGATCGGCACACGCCCGCCGCAGGGCCCAGGCGACCCGGGCGAGCCCCTCCCGAGAGACGGCGTCGGCCAGCGGCTGCCGCTTTGCCGACACGAATGGCTCGATCAGCTGCGAGAGGGCGTCGAGACCGGTGGCCGCCGTCAGATCGGGCGGCAGCGAGAGGGTGAGTTCGGGATCGACGACCGCCACCCGCGGCAACATCGCGGGGCTTCGCAGGCTCACCTTCACGCCCCGCTCACGGCAGCCCAAGACGGCGTTTCGCGTCACCTCCGAGCCCGTGCCGGCCGTCGTGGGCACCGCCACAGAGGGCAGCGGCACCGCGGCCAGCGGCTGCCCGCCGCCGATCACCTCCAGATAGTCGACGAGGTCGCCCGGCTGCGTCGCCAGGGCCGCGATCGCCTTGGCCGCATCGAGGGCGGAGCCGCCGCCGAGGCCGATGACCACCTCGGCGGCCGTCTCCCGAGCCAGCGCCGCGCCGGACCGGGCCGCGTCGAGCGTAGGCTCGCCGGCCACGGCAAAGTCGGCCCGAGCCAGGCCCTCCGCGGCGAAGAGCGGATCGAGCCAGGTATCGTGCCGCCGAGAGGCCCCGTGCACCACGAGCACCCGGCGGCCCAGGCCGGCCACGATCTCCCCCAGGCCCCGCCGCGAGCCCGAGCCAAACACGATCCTGCCGGCCGTGGCGAACTCGAAGCCGGGAATCATCACCAGCCCGCGTCGTCGGGATGGAGGTTCAGATACTTCAGGCTCGACCGCGGCTCGGCCATCATGTCGGCCACGGCATCCCGCCAGGTGGCGTAGTGGGCCGTCTCCTTGTGGGCCAGCGCCGCCGCCGGCGAGCGGTAGACCTCGACGAGCACGAACCGGGTGGGGTCGTCCTGCTGCCGCACCACGTCGAACCGGGCCACACCGGGCTCGGTGAGACTGGCCCGGGCATTGGCCAGCGTCGCCTCCTCGAAGGCGGCTTCGCAGCCCGGCTTGACGCGGACGAAGACGTGGACGATGTGCATGGCTCCTCCTGCCTGACCGAACGCCAGAGTATAGGACTCCCGAGGAAGATTGTTTTCTCGCCGGTGATCGTTTATTGTCAGGGAGGTTTTCAAGCTCTGAACGCTCCGTCCGCAGCCTCTCCAGGAGAGTAGCCCATGGGTTCCCAGGCCAACCGGTCGCATTCGACTCCCAGCCGCCGGCAGTTTCTCAAGACCGGCGGGACCGTGGCTGCCGCCGGTGCTGCCGCCCCTTACGTGATCACGTCGAAGGCCCTCGGCGACGCCACCACCCCTCCGGCCAGCGACCGGATCGTGATGGGGGGCATCGGGATCGGCAACATGGGCTCCGGCGACCAAAACGCCTTCCTGGGCATGAAGGACGTCCAGTACGTGGCCGTCTGCGACGTCCGCAAGAAGTGGCGGGACGAGGGCAAGGCCCGGGCCGACAAGAAGAATGGCACCGACGACTGCGCGGCCTACATCGACTTCCGCGAGCTGCTCGCCCGCGACGACATCGACGCGGTCCACATCGCCACCCCCGACCACTGGCACGCGATCATGACGATCGCCGCCTGCCGGGGCGGCAAGGACGTCTACCTCCAGAAGCCGGAAACCCTCACCCTCCGCGAGGGGCCGCTGATGGTCGATGCCGCCCGCCGCTACGGCCGGGTCGTCTCGGGCGGTAGCCAGCGGGTGCTCGGCGACTACCGGGGGATCGTCAATCCCTGCTGGGCCGGCGAGGTGGGGGGCATCAAGGAACTCGACATCTCGGTCGGCGGCCCGTCGATGGCCTGCTACCTGCCGGCGGTGGAGACGCCCCCCGACATCGACTGGGATCTCTGGCTCGGCCCCGCTCCCTGGGAGCCCTACAACCCTGGCCGCTGCGACGGCAACTTCGGCACCGGCGGGAACAGCTGGCGAAGCTACGTCGATTACTCGGGGGGCAGCCTCACCGACTGGGGCGCCCACCACTTCGGCGGCGCCATCTTCGCCGCCGACCTCCGGGAGCTGCAGCCGGCCAAGGTCGTCTACCACCCCGCCGAGAACGGCCAGCCGGCCTATGTCTCGGTGGTCTACCCCAACAATGTGGCCATCCACCACAACCGGCCCGAGAAGCTCCGCCCGGAGAAGGCCTCGGTGGCCCACCAGAACGCGATCAAGATCTACGGCGACGGCGTGAAGCGGGAGCCCAAGGCGGTGCCGCTCTACCGCAACGGCGCAGGCAGCATCTATGCCGACTTCATCGAGTGCGTGAAGACCCGCGAGCGGCCCTTCCGCGACATCGAACTGGCGGCCAACACGATGACCGCCCCCCACATGATCGCGATCGCCTACCGGCTCCAGCGGTCGCTGGAGTGGGACCGGGCTGCCCAGGCCTTCAAGGGCGACGAGCAGGCCAACCGGCTCGTCGACCGGGCCCGCCGCGAGCCCTGGATCATCTGACGGCCCGACCCCATCCATCCCTCCGCTCACGAGCCCCCCGCACACCCGTCCAGGAGACGCCCCATGGCCTTTGATTCCGCCAGCCTCGACGCCCCCTTTGCGGCGCTGGCCGCCTTCGACTGGGGAGGCGATGCCCAGCCCCTGGCCGCCATCGACGCGACCGTCGTGGCCGCCCACGGCGACGCCCCCCTGACCGCCGAACTCGAGCAGCGGTTCGCCGCCGTGCTTGGCTCCTCCGCCTCGCGGGCAGCCAAGCAATACGCCTGCCGGAAGCTCTCGCTGATCGGCACCGCGGCCAGCGTGCCAGCCCTGAGCGGGCTTTTGGCCGACAAGGACGAGTCGCACATGGCCCGCCTTGCCCTGGAGCGGATCACCGCCCCCGAGGCGACCGCCGCCCTGCGAACGGCGTTGGAGAGCGTCGCGGGCGACCTCAAGATCGGCATGGTGTCGTCCCTGGCAGCCAAGCGGGATGCGGCCAGCCTGCCGGCGATCGCGGCCCTCGTGACGGGCGACTCGCCCCTGGCTTCCGCCGCGGCGGAAGCCCTCGGCTTACTGGCCACGCCGGAGGCGGCCGCAGCTCTGGCCGCGGCCAAGGCAGAGGGGGTGACGGCCGAGCGGGTGGTGGATGCCCGGCTGGCATGCGCCGCGGCCCTCGCCCAGGCGGGCGACAAGGCCGCGGCCCGGGCGATCTACGAGGCGATCAGCAAGGCCGTGGGCGACGCGCCCGCGACCCACCGCGGCCGGGCCATCCGGATGGCCTGCCAGCGGGGCCTGTTTGCTACGCTCGAAGGCTGACCGGCAGCCTGTCGGCGAGCGGTCTGGTTCTCCATCTCCCGAGGCGCGGCATGATTCGTGTGCGGATGGCTGGTGTTCAAACGGTTCGGTTGGCGTGCCTGAGCTGCGGCCTGGCTCTCCAACTGCTGGCCGCCACGCTGGCGGTGGCCACCGAGCCGGCCTCGCGGGAGGCTTTTTCGTTTGCGGTCGAGCTCGTCAAGGGTGCCGATCCCGACATGCGTGCGGTGGCCCTGGAACGGGTGCGCGACGGTCTCGCGGGAGAGGCCTACACCCGCGAACTCGCCGAGACCGTGCTGCCCGCCCTGCCCGCGGCCGTTCAGACGCAGCTGCTTTCGGCGCTGGCGAGCCGCCGCGATTCGGCCGCCCTGCCCGGCATCGTGCCGCTGGCCGAGACCGCCGATCCGGCCGTGGCGGTGGCCGCCATCCAGGCCATCGCGGCGCTGGGGAGCGAGGCCGAGGTACCGCTGCTGGTCGGGCGACTGGCCGCCGATGGTCCGGTGGGCGAGGCCGCCCGGCGGGGGCTGGCGGCGATCCAGGGACCAGGCCTGTCGGCGGCGCTCGTAGCGGCTGCCGCCGATGCCGAGCAGCCGGTGCCCACCCGGGCCGCGATTCTCGAGATCCTCGCCGAGCGGCGGGACCGCGGGGCCATTCCCGCCCTCCTGACCGCGGCAGTGGCCGACGAGCCCGCCCTGCGGGCCGCCGCCATCCGCGGGCTCACGGCCCTCGGCGGAGCGGCGGAGGTGCCTGGCATGGTGGCCGGCCTGCTGGCGGCCGCCCCCGGCAGGGAGCGGAACGACGCCGAGCGGGCGATCGTGATCGTCTGCCGGCAGAGCCCCGAAGCGGCCGCGGCCGCCGCCGCCCTGCTCGCGGCCTACCGGGCCGCCTCCCCGGCCGACCAAGAGACGCTCCTGCCGGTGCTGGCCCGGGTCGGCGGAGCCGAGGTGCTCGGCCTGGTCGATGCCCTCACGGCCGACCCTGACCCGGCCGTGCGGAAGCGGGGCCTCGAGGCCCTCTCCCGCTGGCCCGACGCCACCGTCACCGACCGCCTCCTCGCCATCTTGAAACAGTCCTCCGACGAGCGGGAACGCAACCTGGCCATCGGGGCCCTGATCCGAATCGCCCCGATCCCCGACAACGGCCTGGCCGACGCCGACAAGCTGGCCCTGCTCGCCAGCACGATCCCGCTCTGCCCGAGCGACGCCGACCGGCGGCGGGTGCTCGAGCGGGCCGCTGCGATCCGCACGGTCGAGACGCTCCGGTTCGTGCGGCCCTACCTCGACGAGGAGCCGCTGGCCGAGAGCGCGGCCAAGGGGGTGGTGGAGCTGGCTCACCACCAGAAGCTTCGCGACGCCAACAAGGCCGAGTTCATGGCTGCCCTCGACCGGGTGCTGACGGTGGCCAAGGATCCGGTCACCCGCGAGCGGGCCAGGCGGTATCAGGAAGGCAAGACCTGGGAGCGGCGGTAGTCGCCCCCGGCTCCGTTCCGGCAGCCCTGCCGTCTCGCCGGGGACTGTCCCCGCCGCGGGGACTGTACCCCTTCGGCATCCGGCCTCCAACTCGCTCGATCCCCTGGCTCGCGCCAGGGGTTTCTATGCGGCATGCAATCCCCGCCCGCGAGGCCGGGACCAAAGAAACCCCGGGCGCGAGCCCGGGGATCATAGAAACCCCGGGCGCGAGCCCGGGGATCAAAGAAACCCCGGGCGCGAGCCCGGGGACGGTGGGGACGAACACCACCCCGCCCTCCACACCCCTACCGGTCGTCGTAGGTCCAGGAAAGGGGACAGTCCCCGAAGCGGGGACAGTCCCCAGGTCCGTCCAGGAAAGGGGACAGTCCCCGAAGCGGGGACAGTCCCCTACCGGTCGTCGTAGACGCTGGTCGTCTCTTCCTTGACGATCGGGACGGGCTGTTCCTCGCTGACGAGCTTGACCTGGATCCGCTGGTGGCCGGCCTCGAGGCCGCGGGCCCGGATCCGGTAGACCGCCTCCTCGCCGGGGCCGAGCTTCGCCAGCGGCTCGAAGGCCACGGCCAGGTTGTCGATCCGATGGCCGCCGGGCCCCGTGGCCTCGACCGGCTCGAGATCGCCCATCAGGCTCGCGGCCACCTGCACGCCGGTGGCCGCCTTGGTGCCCTCGTTGGCCACCCGAACCACGTATTCCGTGACCCCGCCCACCTCGATCGGGTCCTCGCTGTCGGCCACGTGGAAGGCGAGCGCCGCCAGCCCCTCCACCCGGCAGACGTGCACCGCCTGGTCGGACGGGCCGTCGGTGCTCCGGGCGGCGGCCACGATCCGCTGCTCACCGGCATCCACCGGCATCACCACGAGCGTGACGTGGCCGGTCTCGCCGGGAGGAAGTTCCTCGAGGTTCCAGAGCACTCGATTGGTCCGCTCGTCGTGCCAGCCGGCATGGTTGGCCTTCACGAACTTCAGGCCGCTGGGCAACTGGGCCGCCAGCTCGACCGCCCGGGCGGCCGCCGTGCCGGAATTGACCATCGAGATCATGCAGGTGGCGGGCCGCTGGAGGAACCGCCGGGCCGGCATGTCGATCGCCAGCTCGAGGGTGGGGGCGATGACGTCCAGCGGCACGGCCAGGTCGGCCTCGACCCCGCCGTCGGCGCGGGCCACGAGCCGGAGCGGCTGGCGGCCGGGGCCCCGGGTGCCGAGCACGAGGTCGATGGTCTTCGTCTCACCGGGCCGGAGCTTGCCGACGTCGAACTCCAACTCCCCGCCGGACCGGTGCGAGACGGTGTCGGGCAGGAAGCCCTCCAGTACCACGCCGGTGGCCACGCCGGTGCCGGGATTGGAGATGGTGAGCGTGACCGGGATGTCGCCACCGATCCGAACCGCCGCCGGCGGGGGGCAATCGATGGCCAGGGCCGGCCGCGTGGCCCGGGAGCGGATCGAGGCGTCGGCCCGGAAGCTGACGCTGGCCACGCTGCCGATCTCCCCTTCGCTGTCGGGCATCAGTTCCATGATCACCCGCGCCTCGCCCCCCGGCGGCAGGACGCCGAGCGTCCAGACCAGGTCGCCCGGCCGCTCGGCCGGCGCGGCGGGAGGCGTGGTGGCGATCAGCGAGGTGCCGCGGGGCACGGCGTCGCGGAGGACGATGTCGTGGGCCGTGGCGGTGCCGACGTTGCGGACCACGATCTCATAGCGGGCCGGCTTGCCCACCTGGATTTCCCGCGGGCCCTGCTTCTCGACCGCCACCTGCGGGGTCTGGATTCCCTCGAGTTGCAGCGGCCCGGGCCTGCCCTGGCCCGGCGGAGGGGCGGCCGCTGCCAGCGGCGAGGGCCCCGGGGCGGTCACTTCGGCGTCGTAGTCGAGCACGGGACCGGCCGGACCGACTGGAGCGGCTGAACCAGCCAGACCGGCCGGGGGCAGCGACAGGCCCGCCGGTGGCGGCATCACAGGCGGAGCAACGGGCGGCGCCGCCGCAAACGGCGAGGCGGCCGGAGGCCCGCTGACCGGCACCGCGGCCGGCGGTTCGGATGCAGGCAGAGGCAGTTGCCGCTCGCTGGCCAGATCGGTCGGCAGGGTGGCCGGCGGCAGCTCCATGGGGGCCGGCTCCGGGAGTTCGGCAGGGGGCTCGGCTGAGGCGACCTCGGGCTCGGTCACGGGCGTGCTCAGCTGCCTGGGCTCGGCGGCGGCGGGCGGCTCGGCGGCGGCGGGCGTTGGCTCAGGCGCAGCGGCGGGCGTCGGCTCGAGCACGGCCTCGGGCTTCGACTCGGCCACTGGTTCGGGCGAGACCGCGGGCTCTGGTTCGGCAGCTGGTTCGGCAGCTGGTTCGGCAGCTGGTTCGGCAGCTGGTTCCGGCTCTGATTCAGCCACTGGTTCATCCCTGGAGCCCGGAACGGCGCCCTCTGGCTCGGGCTCATCCGGCTCTTCAGCCGGCGGCTGCTCGGGCAGCTCGGCCGGTGCCGCCGGTGGGGCCTCGAGCGACGGAGCCTGCGGTGGCCCAGCCTCCGGCGCGGACCCCACGTCGAGCGGCCCAACCGGTTCAAGTGAGAGCGGGGGCAGGTCGGGGGATGAGAACCGCGACAGGGGCCGCTCCGCGAACCGGCCGGGGGCCGGGCCTTCGGCCGCCTGCCCGGCGTCGTACGACGCGGGCTGGACATCGGGCCGCGTTCGCTCGATCGGCTCGGCCTCGAAGATGGCAATCTCGGCGGGAGTGTGGGGCGTCTTCACCCGACCGATGCCCAGGAAAAAGACCGCCGCAAAGCCCGCAGCCGCGGCGGCGAGGGCCACGATCGCGAGCGGCACCGGGGGCCTTGGCGGAGGCACCACCAGCGTCTGTCGCGAGGCCCGCGCCGCCAACGCTTCGGCCTGCCCATCCAGCCCGGCCGCCGCGGCCTGCGAATGGTCTGACTGTCCGTGGGGATCGAGGGGCGTCGTGCTCATGGGGGCGGACCTTCTGCGAGGGGCCGGGGCAGGCCGGACGGGAGCGGGGAAATAGCAAACCGGACCCCGCCCGAGAAGGTCATTCGCCCCGCGAAGTCGCCGCCAGCACGTCGTGGAGCCGAAACTGAAACTTGCCCAGCTTGCCCCCGTAGTTGCCGGCTGAGATGGCCGGAATCCCCGGCCCGGCGGCCGCCCGGATGCCCGCGGCCATGGCCCGGGCGACGGCCCCCTCGTCGCTGCCGTCGATCACCACCTCGATGCAGCAGGCCGCCGCCGGATCGAGTTCGCTGGGCACGCGGCCGGCCAGGGAAGGACAGAAGGCCTCGTTCGTAGAGGCCCGCAGCGACTCGTATCGCGAGCCCACCTTGCTCCCCGAGCGGACCGCCCCCCCGGGAAAGGGCGTGATCGTGCCGGCCACCGTGCCGATCGCCGCCACGCTCTGCCGCACGGCTGTCAGGGCCGCCTCGAGCGACTCTCCCTGGACGATGAAGTTGCCCCCGCCGACCCCCTTGGCGATGCCGGCCGTCTCCTCGATGAGAAACTCGCCGTCCATGACCGGCACCCGCCAGTGCCGCCGGCCGGTGACGACCTTCGACTTCTCGAAGCCGTCGCCGAAGAACCGCACGTGGCCGCCGAGCGGAAACCTTTCCTCGGCCTCCGGCAGCCCGTCGAAGACGGCCGTGGTCGGGCAGGTCAAGAGGCACTGAGCCACTCGATTGGCCACCGCCGCGGCCACTCCCGCGGCGGCGAATCCGAAGAACAAGAGGGCCGCCCCGGGCCGGCCGTCGGGAGTCTCCCCCGCCGGCAGGAGCCGCTCCAGGCCCGCCTCGGCGTCGCAGCCGATCACGCTCGTGCCATAGCCAGAGGCGGCCCGGACGGCGGCGTCGAGCCAGTATTCGTCGTGGGCCGTGACGACCAGCCGGGCATACCGAAGCCGAAAGGCCTCGGCGAAGGTGTCCGCGATCCGTGTTGATTCGATGAGCATCAGGTTTGCGGGAGATCGGCGGCGCTGTCCGGCTGGACGGGAAAGGCGTATCTTACGCTCTGGCGTTCGGGTGGCCTGGCCCGGCAAGCCTGGCCCCGAAACCGCCACCCCGCCCTCGGTGTTTCACCCGGCTCGATCCCTCGCTCCTGTGGAGTCTCTCTCATGTGCGGCTCGTGCTCTTCTCCCGCAGCCCTCTCCTTCCGAGTCGGCGGCGGCTGGCTCGCCACCTGCTGGCTGCTCGTTGCCTTGGCCGGGCCCGCCCAGTTGGCCCTGGCCGCTCCCCCCGCCCTGACCGGCAGTGGCGTGGCCACCGTGCCCCACGACGCCGCCTTTCTCACCTCCACCCTCCGGCTCCAGGAACAGCTCGACCGGTTCCTGAAGAGCAACGCCTACGCCCGGCTCCGCAGCATCCCCGCCCTCGCCCGAGCGGTCGACTCCTGGGAAGAGCAGAAGGACATGCCGGGCAGCCCGGTCTCGATGGCCATGACGTTCTTGGAACTGCCCGAGAACGCCCAGGCCGTCGAGCTGCTCGCCGACATGGTCTCGACCGACACCTTCCTCTACGGCGAGCCCTCCTGCATCGCCTTCGTGAAGCTCGTCTTGGCTCTCCAGGCCGCCGGCCAGGCGGCAGCGGATGACCTCGACTTCGACGACCTGGAAATGGAAGAGATCGAATTACAAGACGACCTCGAGGCCTCAACCAGCCGGCCGCGGATCATTCCGGTCGCCCGGCAGGTCGAACTGGAGCTGCCGCGGCTGGCCATCCAGGGCGGCCAGGCCGCCGCCATGCTCGAGGCCGCAGCGGCCAACCTCGACCTGCTCGTGGTGCCCGACCTGGTCTGGGGCTTCAAGACCAAAAAGAAGGACATCGGGGCCTTCCAGCTCAAGCGGCTGGAGGTGCTCGCCAAGCTGCTGACCGACCTCAATCCCGATCTGGCCGGCTCGATCGCCCGCCGCAAGGTGCCCGGGGGCGAGGTGCTCGCCTTCACGCTCGCCGGCCGGCAGCTCCCCTGGCGGGAACTGGCCGACAGCCTCGAGGACGAGCTCGGCGAGTCGGAGGAGCTCGACCGAGTGCTCGCCCGGCTGCGGAAGCTCGACATCGTCGTCGGCCTGGGCATGATCGGCGACTGGGTGATCCTTTCAGTCGGCGACTCGCTCGACCATCTCGACAAGCTGGTCCTGCCCGGGAGGAAGGGCAAGGCCCTTATCGACACGCCCCCGTTCGCGAAGCTCGCCGCCGAGGCCGACAAGCCGTTGACCGGGATCTCCTACGTGAGCGCCGGCATGGCCAAAGCCCTGGTAGGCGGGCCCACCGACACGGAGGCCTGGGCCAAAGCGGCCGCCGCCCTGGTGACAGCGGGCGATCTGCCCGACGAGGCCGTGCTCGATGCCAAGGCCTGGCTGACGAAGGTCGGGGCCGAGTTCGGCAGGCGGCTCCCCACGCCAGCGGCCTGGCTGGCCTTCTCGTTCCTGACCGAGCAGGGCTACGAGGGGCATGTCTGGAACTGGGCCGGCAACGTCGCGCTCGATGGTTCGCGGCCGCTCGGCATCTTCCGGCATGCCGGCGGCTCGCCGCTGGCGGTGGCCGCCTCGCGGGCCGCGGTCGATCCGAAGCTTTTGCCGCTGGTCGGCGATTTGGCCCGCGAGGGCTGGGCGCTCCTGGCCAAGCATGGCCGGCCGCAGATGGACGACGACGAGCAGGAGAAGTTCGACCTCGTCTCCGAGACCCTGGCCCCGCTGGGGGCGGAATTGGTGGAGATCCTCCAGACGAAGCTGGCTCCCGCCGTGGCCGATGGCCAGGTGGGCTTCGTGCTCGACGCCCGGGCCACGACCAGCCGCCTCCAGGCCGACCTGCCGAAGTCGCTCGAGCCGCTGCCGCTCTTGGAGCCGGCGGTCGTGCTGCCGCTGGCCGACCGGAAGCTGTTCGTGGAAGGGCTCAACGACTTCTTCGCCTGGGGCGACAAGCTCGTGGCCGCCCTGCGGAAGGTCGATCCTGACGCCGTGCCGGCGGGCTACCGAATCCCGGAGCCGACCCGCGAGAAGGTGGCCGGCGGGAGCATCTGGTCGTTTGCGATCCCCGATGCCCGCCTCGACAAGCAGGTGCGGCCGGCGATCGGCGTGGCCGACGCGGCGGCCGTGTTCACGCTCGTGCCCGGGCAGGCCACCCGGCTCCTGGAGCCGGCCCGGCTCGAGACGGGGGCCGCCCTCTCGGAGTTCGGCAAGCCCTTGGCCGCGGCCGCGGCCCTCGACGTCACCAAGCTGATCGACGCGATCGAGCCCTGGATCGTCTATGCCACGCGGCTCGGTAGCGTGGTCGCCCGGGAGGGATCGGTCGACGCCGACACCGAGCTCTCGGCCGACGACCTCGCCCCCGAGGCCCGCGAGGCGCTCGACGCCGCGACCACCGTGCTCCAGGTGGCCCGCTGCCTCGAGACAGCCGTGGCTGAGACGCGGCTCGAGGACGACGCCGTCGTGACCCGCTGGCGGAACGTGATCCGCGACCTGCCTCAGCCCTGACCGCGTCCGCGGACGAGCCCGCGGACGAGCAGGTCACCCCCGGGGTGGAGCACCTCCTCGACCTCGACCGGCGGCGGCTCCGGGAGCCGGGGCAGCTCGCCGGCGGTCGGGAAGAGCTTGCTGCTGGTGAAGGCCCAGGTCTCGTCCACGAGCCCGCGGGCGAAGAGGGTGCCGAAGAGTTCGGCGCCCCCTTCGACCAGCAGGTTGGTGAGCCGGCGGGCGGCCAGCTCGGCGAGCAGCTTTTCGAGCCGCTCGTCGCGGTCGGCGGCGACACCACGCCAGATCTCGCAGCCGGCCCCCTCCAGGGCCCGGAGCCGAGCCGCCTCGGCCGCCGGGCTGACGGCCACCAGCAGCGGCCAGTCGCGGGCGGTCCGCACGAGCTGGCTTTCGAGGGGCAGCCGGGCCCGGGCATCGAGCACCACCCGCACTGCCCGGCGGGGGCCCTCGGGCCGAGCGGTGAGCAGCGGATCGTCGGCCAGGGCGGTGCCGATGCCGACCATGATCGCGTCCATCCGGCCGCGGAGGAGATGGACCAGGGCGAGCGACTCCGGCCCCGAGATCCAGCGGTCAGCGCCGGCGGGGGCGGCGAGCGCCCCGTCGAGGCTCGTGGCCCACTTGGCGATCACCCAGGGTCGGCCGCAGGTGTGAAGCGTGCGGAAGGCCGCCGTGAGACGCTCGGCCTCCCGCTGGCAGAGCCCGACCTCGACGACGAGGCCCGCCTGCCGGAGAGCGGCCAGGCCGCCCCCAGCCACCGCCGGAAAGGGGTCGCCGGCCGCCACCACGACCCGCCGCAGGCCCGCGGCCACGATCGCCGCGGTGCAGGGGGGCGTCTTGCCATGGTGGCAGCAGGGCTCGAGCGTGACATAGAGCGTGCCGCCGCGGGCCGACTCGCCCGCCGCGGCCAGGGCCATGACCTCGGCATGGGGGCCGCCAAACCGCTCGTGCCAGCCTGTGCCGACGATGCTCCCCGCGGCCGAGGCGATCACCGCCCCGACCATCGGGTTGGGCTCGACGAGGCCCTCCCCGCGGCGGGCCACATCGAGCGCCTGCTCCATGCACGCGGTGTCGAAGGGTGAAAACATCGACTGCCGATCTCGCAGGTCCGTCATGCTCGCAGGTCCGTCACGCTTGTAGGTCTGTCACGCCGTGACGGACTACCTGCCCCACCAACCAGCTTCCAGCCTCAATTCGCCCGTGCCGGCGGCCCGGGCCTACACGCCGTGACGGACTATCCAGGCGTCCAGATCGTCTTCTTCTCGCCGCCCCCTCCGGCCTGCTCGCCGCCGGGGGTCCAGAGCTTGCCCGCAGCGGGCGGGGCCGCCGCCGCGGGCCCACCGGCCGGCGGGCCGCCGGCCATGCCCCCGCGGGCGGCCAGGGCCGAGAGATCGACCCCCGCCTCCATCAGCGCTTCGGCCAGAGCCTGAATCACCTGCCGGTCGGCTCCATGCTCCCGCCGGATGTGCTCGAGGAGCCGCATCGCGTCGGCCTCGTCGCCCCGCTGCATCCGGATCCGCAGTTCGGCCACGTCGAGCATCCCGTCGTTGGCCTTGAGCTCGCCGGCGATCTTCCGCAGTTCGGCGATCAGCGCGAGCCGCTCGACGCTCGACTCGGCCCGCTCGGCCAGGCTGCCGAGCGCCTCCCAGCGATCCTCCGGCGTGGCCTCGGGGCGGGCCGCGAGTGCCTCGGCGGCCCGCTCCGCGGCCAGCTCGAAGCCGGCGTCGAGGGCGGTCACAAGCACGCCCCGCAGCTGGTCGATGCCCAGCCTGGCAAAGTCGAGCCGATGCCACCGCAGCGGCGGCACCGCCCCGAGCGGCTCGGCCGACTCGATCAACGCCGGCCGAGGCAGGCCGAGCGACTCCCGTACCCGGGTCCAGGCCGTGCTCGCATCGCCGCGGCGGGAGGTGGCCTCCCCCTCGACCACGAGCGCCTCCACCCGCCGCCGGCCCTCGGGGTCGGCCAGCGCCTGGCGGGGCGTCTTGCCGAGGAGTTCGGGCAGCGGGGTCTCGGGCCAGAGGGAGACGAACCGGTCGAGGAGCGTCGTCCGCTGCTCGGCCAGGAGCGTGTCGAACAGGGCTGGCTCACCCGGCGGGGGAGCGGCGGGCGGCGTGGCCGGCATCGCCATCTTGAACTGGCCGCCGAGCAGCCAGTTGGTGGGCGTGACGGCGGGCATGCCGGCCAAGTCGGCGGCGGCCGCGAACGAGCAGGGCAGCAGCGATTCGGCCACCGGCACTGCCGCCTCGATGTCGGGGGCGAGCCCCTGGAGCACCGCCTCCGGCTCGCGGTCGGTCTGGCGGCTGAAGAGCAACAGCGATCCCAGCAGCCGCGGCGGGTCGCCTCCGGCCGGAGCGGCCTCGTAGATCCGCCAGGCCGACCGGGGCGGGGCGGCGTTTCGCGACACCCAGGCCGCCCGGTCGAACGAGGCCGGCTCGCACCGCGGATCCTGGCGGAGCTTGTCTTCGAGCAGTTCCAGGGCCGTCGAGCCCTCCTCGCCGGCGGGCACCGCCAAGGCCGCGATCCGGTTGGCGTACCGGACCAGCGGCGACCGCTCCGGATTGGCCTCCGTCTCGAGGGCGATCGCCCGGCCGGTGGCCTCGATCGCGTCGTCAGCCGGCAACTCGGGCAGCTTCGCCAGGGCCAGCCAGGCCTCGGCCGCCTCGACCGGGCGGGCGAGCATCTCGCAGAGGACGGCGATGTTGGTGTGCAGGGCCGGGCTTCCGCCGGCCACGCCCCGCAGGCTGCGAAAGCCGGTCAGCGCCTTGGAGAGCCGCCAGGCCCGGGCATGGGCCAGGGCCGTCTCGAAGTCGGGTCGCCAGGATTCGTCGCCGGCCGGCTCCTCGAGCGCCACCCGCGTGCGGAGGGCGGGGGGCACGCCGCCGGAGCCGACGATCGCGGCCAGCATCCGCCGGTCCTCGTCGCTCCCCAGCCCCCGGTCGGTGAGCCACTCCACGATCCCCTGGGCAAACCCCGAGTGGCCGGTCTGGGCCGCCGCCTGAACGAGTGTGGCGGCGATCCGCACCAGTTCGGGCGAGACGTCTTGCAGCCCCTCCTGCCGGCCCGCGGCCACCGCCGCCTCCCGGGCCTTGTCGAACAGGGCCGCCCCCTCCTGAATCCGGCCGGCGATGCAGTCGGTCATCGCCGCCTGGCCGAGGGCCAGCGGGTTGGCGGGGAAGGCGTCGAGGAAGGCCCGGCTGGCAGCGGCCGCCTCGCCATACTGCTTGGTGGCCAGTTCGAGCTTCACGCGGCTGGCCATCAGGCAGGCCCGCCCCGGATGCTTCTCCGAGAGCCGCTTGACCTGATCGAGGGCGGCCGAGATCTGGTCGCCCTCCAGGAGCCGGTCGAGCTGCTCGATGTCGCCGACCAGATCGGAACAGCAGAACTTGATCTTCTTGCCGGTGCCCCCCGGGCAGGGGGCGTAGCTGTCGATGGCCATACGGGAACAAACCTCCGGTGAAGCCGTAGCGAAAACCGGAGATTGTAGCAGCCCCCGGGCGGTCAGGCGGGGAAGATGAACACGTCGCCGGCGTTCTGGTCGCGGCGGACGTTGTTGAACCAGGTGGTGTAGGTCACGCCCGTGCCGGCGTTGTTGCCCAAGGTAAACAGGCCGATCTGGTTGTACTGCACGAGGTTGCCCAGGGACGGGTCATAGAGGAAGCCCACGAACATGCTCTGAGCGGCGTCGAGCAGGATGCCATATTGGCTGGCGGTGATCGTGTTGCGATAGACCTGGCTGTTGGTGCACAGGCCCGTCGCGTAGAGCCCGTTGCCGAGTTCGGCCGTGAGCAGATTGCCGTCGGCCGCGTTGCCGCCGCCGAGCATCAGCCCAGTGGCGTTGACCAGCGCCGCCCCGTTGCCGCCGAAGGCCACGGCCCGGAGGATGTTGCCCGACACGAACGTGTTGGCCAGCTGCCCCCTGGCGAACAGGCCGAAGGTGCTCGCCAAAACGTTGTTGCCCGCCGCGTTGCCGAAGGCCGTGGTCGGGCCGCCCACCAGGAACGGGCTGGCGGCGGCCGAGCCCCGGGCGTTGTCGAGCACGATCCCCGCCACCGCATTCTGCACGGCGTTGCCCTGGACCGACGTGTTGTCGAGCACGCCCCGGGCCAGGATTCCGAAATTGCCGCCGCTCACCCGGTTGCCGACGGTCGGCGTGCCAAAGGCGAAACCCGTGGCGTTGCTGATCTCAACGCCCACGGTGTTGTTGGTGAAGGTGTTGAACTGGGCGGTGGCCCCCGCGAGATTGCCGGTGGCAAGGAGCCCCTGCTGAGCCCCGGTCACGCTGTTGCCGAGGTCCGCCGTCCCACCCCCCAGCGACAGTGCCTGAGCCCCGGCCAGCCAGATCCCGAGGTCGCTGCCGGAGACCTGGTTGCCCTGGACGACCGAGCCGGTGTAGGTGCCGGCCTCGGCCACGATGCCGGCAGCCTGGTTGCCGACGATTTGATTCGCCGACGGCGGGCTCTGGGAGGAGCCCCCCACGGCCAGGCCCGTCAGGCTGCTGCCTCCGGGAGCCAGGCGAATGCCCGCGCCAGAGTTGTCGGAGATCCGGTTGGCCCGCACGGCCGTGCCCGTGTAGGTGCCGGCCTGGACGTTCACGCCGTCCCCTCCGTTGCCCGAAATCCGGTTGACGGCCGCCGCGACCCCGCCGAGGGTCAGGCCGGCGAGCGTGCCCCCGGCAGGATCGAAGCTCACGCCATGGCTCGTGTTCGCCCGGATCGCATTGCCCATGATCTTCGTGTCGGTGTAGGTGCCGGCCGGCACCACGAGGCCGGCCGTGCCGTTGCCGCTGATCTCGTTGCTCATCCCGGCCGCCATCCCGCCGATCGTCAGCCCGGTGGCCGAGCCGCCATCGCCGAGGGCGAAGGTGATCCCGACCGCGTCGTTGAAGGCGATCGCATTGCCCTGGATGACCGAGTTGGCATAGCTGCCCGGGCCGAGCTGGATGCCGCTGGTCGTGTTGAGGGAGATCGTGTTGCGGCCGCCCGCCGTGGTCCCGCCGATCGTCGCCCCGGCCACGCCGCCGGCCGTGGCAATGCCCGCCTGGCCGTTGTCGATGATGTCATTGCCCGCGATCACCAGGCCCGAAGAGGTGCCCGCCGCCAGCTCGATCCCGTTCTGGCCGTTGGCGGCGATCGTGTTGCCCTGGTTGGCCAGCGTGCCTCCGATCGTGAGCCCCGTGACGGGGCCGGCCGTGACGATGCCCGCCCGGCCGTTGTCGATGATCTGCGTGCTGCGGATGGTGGTGCTGGCGTAGTTGCCCGCGGCGAACTGGATGCCGTTGAAGCCGTTGGACCGCAGCGAGAGCCCGCTGATCGTGGTGCCGGTCGAGCCCCCCGCGAAGGAGAGGCCGTTGCGGGCGAAGTATTGGATCGTAAGCGGAAATCCCGACAGGCCGACCAGGTTCACCCCGGAGCCGATGATCAGGCCGTCTCCGCCGGGCCCAGCCTCGGAACCGTCGATGGTGATCGCGGTCGTGGAGCCGGCCACCTGAAAGGTGGTGCCCGTCACGGCGAGGGTGGGCAGGTTCGTGAGCGGGCGGATCGTGCCCGACCCGAGGTTGCGAAAAATGATCGTTTCGGGCAGACCCTCGGCGTTGACCGCCTCGATCGCGGCCCGCAGCGAGCCAGGGCCCGAGTTGTTGAGGTTTGTCACCTCGATCGCCAGCAGTTGCCGCCGCTCGAGCCATTCGAGGCCCACCCTGAAGCCAGGCCGCAGATGTGGAGCCCGACGCCGACCGAAAGGACGCTGCGGGCGGAAGCTGCGGATCATGGGGAAGTTTCTCCGGTGAGATGATTTAGGGAAAGGGACCGCCGGGGAACGGTAGGCGAGGAGTCCGAGGGTTGTAAAGTTGGACCGGCCCGGGGGCGGCGGCCGGCGGACGGCGGCCGGCTCTGGAGCGGCCGTTTCGGGCGAGAGTTGCGGCCAAAGCCAGGGCGGGACTTGCATTTCCAGCGATTTCGGGCAGAGTAAGGAGCTTCCGCCGGCGTTTGCCCCGGCCCCGCTCTGCGGGCCGGCGACCCGGCCGTCACCGCCTTTCGGAAATCCGTCATGCGCACCAAGAATGTCGTGCCCCGGCTGCGGGCCAAGAAGCGTCTCTTCAAGCGGGTCAAGGGCTCCGTCGGAGGCCGACGCCGCCTGCTCCGCACCGCCAAGGAGGCGATCATCCGGGCGGGCGTCTATGCCCACCGCGACCGCCGCCGCAAGAAGCGGGATTTCCGCCGGCTCTGGATCGTGCGGCTCAACGCCGCCTGTCGGGAGCGGGGGCTGCGGTATAGCCAGCTGATCGCCGGCCTGGCCACGATCGGCTGCGAGCTCGACCGCCGCACCCTCTCCGAGATGGCGATCGAGGACCCCACCGGCTTCGATGCCGTCGTGGCCGCCGTCCGCGAAGGCCTCGGCCTGCCGGAGCCGGCCGCGGTGGCGTGACGCTCGTGGCTGGCACTCCGCTCGACGCGTTCCAGGCCTTCCTCGACGCCCTCCTCCGCGACGCGGCGGCGGCGGTCGAGGCCGCCGGGGATGCCGCCGCGGTGGAGGCCGCCCGGGTCGAATTCGCCGGTGCCAAGAGCGGCCGGCTGAAGGCCGCTCAAAAGCTGCTCGGCAGTTTGGCAGCAGCCGACAAGCCGGCGGCCGGCAGGCTCTTCAATGACGCGAAGGCCGCCGTGGCTGCGCTCCTCGAGGCGGCCCAGGCCCGGCTCCTGGCCGGCCGGGCGAGTGGCCCCGAGCCGGTGGACGTGACGCTCCCTGGGGCGGCCGTGCGGCTGGGCCACCTCCATCCGATCACCCGCACGATCCGCCGCGTCCAGGAGATCATGGGCCGGCTGGGCTTCGAGAGCGTGGACGGCCCCGAAGTCGAAGACCAATGGCACAACTTCGAGGCCCTGGCGATTCCCCCCGAGCATCCGGCCCGCGACCCGCTCGACAACTTCTACCTGGCCACCGCCCGGGCTGCCGACCCGCTCCTGCTCCGGTCGCAGACCAGCACCGTCCAGATCCGCGTGATGGAGAACCGCGAGCCGCCGCTGCGGATCGTCTCCCTGGGCCGGGTCTACCGCCCCGACACGGCCGACGCCACCCATTATCCGATGTTCCACCAGGTGGAGGGCCTGCTCGTCGAGCCGGGCACCACCATGGCCCACCTCAAAAGCGTGCTCCGGCTGTTCGCCTCGAGCTTTTTGGGCGGCGACGTCCACGTCCGGTTCCGGCCCTCCTTCTTTCCGTTCACCGAGCCGAGCGTGGAGGTCGACATGGAGTGGGGCGGCCGGTGGGTGGAGATGGGGGGCGCCGGGATGGTCGATCCGGCGGTCCTGGCTGCGGTGGGCTACGATCCCGAGGAGGTCACTGGCTTCGCCTTCGGGCTGGGGGTGGAGCGGATCGCCGCCCGCCGGCACGGCATCGACGACATCCGCGACTTCTACCGCAACGACGTCCGCTTCCTGCGACAGTTTCCCGGCTCATGATCATCTCCACCTCCTGGCTGGCCGATTACGTGCAGGTGCCGGCGACCGCGGCCGAGCTGGCTGAGCGGCTGGCCCTGGCGGGCCTCAATCACGAATCGACCACCACGGTCGGCGCCGACACCGCCCTCGAGATCGAGGTCACGAGCAACCGGCCCGACTGGCTGGGCCACCTGGGCGTGGCCCGGGAGGCGGCCGTGCTCTTCGGCCGGCCGCTGGCCGTGCCCGACCCGCAGCCCCTCGAGGCCGGCGGCCCGGCCTCGGGCAGTGTCGCGGTGGCGATCGAGGCGGCCGATCTCTGCCCCTGCTACTCCGCCCGCGTGATCCGCGGCCTGCGGGTGGGCCCCAGTCCGGACTGGCTGGTGGACCGGCTCCGGACGGCCGGCGTGGCGAGCGTCAACAACGTGGTGGACGTGACCAACTACGTGATGCTCGAGTGCGGCCAGCCGCTCCATGCCTTCGATCTCGGCAAGCTCGCCGGCGGCCGGATCATCGTCCGCCGGGCCCGGCCGGGCGAGGCCTTCACGGCCATCAACCACAAGACCTACACGCTCGACGAGCGGATGCTCGTGATCGCCGATGCCGAGCGGCCAGTCGCCCTGGCCGGCGTGATGGGAGGCGCGGAGACGGAGATTTCGGAGGCCACCACCGACGTGCTCATCGAGTCGGCCCAGTTCGCCCCCCTGCCGGTGCGGGCGGCCGCCCGCGGGCTGGTGCTGGCGAGCGGCTCGAGCTACCGCTTCGAGCGGGGGCCCGACCCGCAGATGGTGGATTGGGCCAGCCGGCGGGCGGCGAGCCTGATCCTGGAGCTGGCCGGCGGCGTGCTTGAGCAGGGCAGCGTGACGGCCGGCACGCTGGCCGCGCGTCAGGCGCTGATCCCGCTCGATCCCGGGCGGGTCGGCGAGGTGCTCGGCGTGGCGGTGCCGGCCGAGCGGCAGCGGGAGATCCTCCTGACGCTCGGCTTCGAGCCGGAGGCGAGCGGTCACCGCTGGCGGGCCCCGAGCTGGCGGCGGGACTGCACCCGGGAGATCGACCTGGTCGAGGAGATCGCCCGGATCGCCGGCTACGAGATGGTGCCCGAGGACGTGGCGATCGCGGTTCGGCCGGTCGAGCTCTCCCCCCGCGAAGCGGCCCTGCGAGCGGCGGGGAGCGTGCTCGTGGGGCAGGGCTTCTGCGAGGCGGTCACCCGCAGCGTCGTGGCCGAGAGGCTGGCGGCCTGGGACGGCGGCTGGTCGGCCGTGCCGCCGCTCACGATCGCCCCGCCGCTGGTCCGCGGGGCCGACCGGCTGCGGCGGAGCCTTCTGCCGAGCCTGCTCGAGGCCCGAGCCGACAACGTGGCGGTAGGCACTCCCGACGCCGACCTCTTCGAGATCGCCCGCGGTTACCTGCCGCGGACGGCCCCCGCCGATCCGGCGGCCGCCGCTCTCGCCGGCCCCGCAGCGAGCCCGGTCGAGGAGCCAGTGTTCGTGTCATTCGTCTGCGGGGGCGACTTCTTCCGCGGCAAGGGGCTGGCCGAGGCGGTGCTCGCGGGGCTGGGGCTCACGGCGGCGGAACTCGGCTGCCGGGAGATCGAACTGCCGCTCTTGGCCCGGGGCCGGGCGGCCGAGCTGGTGCTCGCCGGGCCCGACGGGGCGGCCTGCCGGGTGGGCATCGTGGGCGAAATCGCCCCGTCCGCCCTCGAGCAGTTTGCGGTGCCCGGGCCGGTCGCCGCGGCCGAGCTGCGGCTCGACCTCCTCGAGGCGGCCGTGGCCCGGGAGCGGCCGATCGTGCGGCCGGCCGAGTTTCCGGCGGTCGAGCGCGACCTCAACCTCGTGGTGGCCGAAGCGGTGCCCTGGGCCGACCTCGAGCGGGCGATCCGGGGGGCGGCCGGCGAACTATTGGCCGGGTGCCGGGTGGTCGAGATCTGGCGGGACGCCGAGCGGCTCGGGGCCGACCGCAAGAGCGTGGTCGTGGCGCTCAAGCTCCAGAGCGCAGCCGGCACGCTGACCGGCGAGGAGGCCGGCCGGGTGGTGGCCGCCGTGGTGGAGGCCTGCGGCCGCGACTGCGCCGCGGCGCTGCGGGCCTGACCAGAGACCTATCCGCCGGGCTTCCGCCCGGGATTTTAGCCACCGGGCAGGCGGCCTGGATCTCCATAGAAACCCCGGGCGCGAGCCCGGGGACGGTGGAACCGACAACCACCCAACCACCCACATCGCAGCGGCCGGGATCAGTAGGAATACTTGCCGAGGGCTGCGGCGATCCGCTGGGTGTCGGCCTTGGCGAGCACGCCGGTGCCCCGCAGGTTCCGCTTCCGCTTGCTGGAGAGGCGGACCTGAAGGTGGCTCGTTCCGGCCCGGCGGTGCTTCACCTTGCCGGTGGCCGTGAGGCGAAACCGCTTCTTCGTGCCCTTGTGGGTCTTCTGCTTCGGCATGGTGAGATTCTCCTGAAAGGTCGGGGGCTGGGGGCTCGAGGGGTCTGTGCGGTGCGAGATGGTTCCGGAACGGGCGGCGGTCAGCGGGGGGAGAGCGTGCAGGTGAGCCGGCGGCCGGTCTGCTGAGGGGCCGCCTCCATCTTGCTGACGTCTTCGAGCTGGCTGACGATCGTCTTCATGACCCGCTGGCCCTCCTCGATGTGGGCCATCTCCCGGCCTCGGAAGACGACCGACACCACGACCTTGTCCTTGTGAAGGAGGAAACCGCGGGCCTGGGCGACCTTGAATTCGATGTCATGCTCGCCCGTCTTGGGCCGGAGCCGGATCTCCTTGATCTTCGTCTGGTGAACGTGGGTCTTGTGATGCTTCTTTTTCTGCTGGTACTTGAACTTGCCGAAATCCATGATTCGGCAGACCGGCGGCTTTTCGTTGGGGGCCACCTCCACGAGGTCGAGGCCAGCCCCGCGGGCCTGGGCGAGCGCCTCGTCGGTGGGGATGATGCCCAATTGGGCACCGTCGGCCCCGATCACCCGAATCGGGCTGATCCGGATCTGGTCGTTGATGCGATGCTGCTTCTCGATGGCTCACGCCTCCCGGCCGCGGAGAAGGATTCCGCCGGCCAGGGGAAGTCAGGCTCTTCGCGCCTCAGGCCGGCAGATCTCCAGGTCATGGCGGCAAGGGCGAGCCGGCCGGCGAGGCGACTTGTGGCCGCCGCAGCCAAAGCTGCCCTCCGCGACTCCACAGTGTGGCCGCGAAGGCGACCCCCGTCAAGGTACCGCGGCGGCCGGGGATGCTTTTTCCGGGGCCAACTGGCTCACCGGCCGGCTGGCCGTCCGGGGGCGGGGCCGGGGGGCGGGGTCGGGCAGGAGCACGACCCCCGCCACGAGCTCGTGGTCGGCCCCGCCGAACCGGTCGGCCAGGGCCGGCTCGAGCATGCAGGTGACGGCGGCCCGGTGGCCCTGGGGATCGGTGAGCACGTGATGGATCCAGCGAAACGGCCGCCCCTCGGCCGAGCCCTCGGCCACCACCCGCACCAGGCGGGTGCCGTCGTCGCGGGTCGTGGCCTCGGCCGCTGCGAGGTGACCAAACTGGCCGGCCAGCGACCGCTCCACGTCGCGGGAAACCTGCGTCGCGGTCGGAGCCGCCTCCGGTGCCGAGCGGGGCAGCGGCATGATCGAGCACTGGGCCACGAGCGTGCCGCGGTCAATGAGCCGCATCACGAGCCCCTCCGGCCCGTCCTCGACCACTCGCCAGCGGCGGTCGAGGGCCAGCGTGTAGCGGCCGTGGGGATGGCGATGCCAGACCGTGCCCGGTCGCCCCTTGCCTCCCGGCCGCCCCTCGGCCGGGGCAGCGAGCGAGTGCTGCTCGGCGGGGTCAGTGGCGGCGGCAGCGACGGCATCCTCGGCCGACCGCGTGACCTCGATGGTTGCCTCGACCTCGAGCCCGGGGGCGACCCAGCCCGCCTCCCGCCGCTCGGCGAGAGTCGCCTCGAGCCGTTCGATGCGGCCCGAAAATAGCCAGCGGTCCGGCGTTGCCGCGGCGGCCGCACAGGGCACGCGGGCCGTTCCAGTCACGCTGATCCGCGTGGCCACTCCGTCCACCCCACCGTGGACCGTGCCCTCGAGCTCAAGGCGGGCCGTGTCGCCCGTGACCTCGGCCAGCACGACGTCGAGCCCGCCGCCGGTGACGGTGTCGATCGCCAGAAGGCCGGCCACGATGTCGCCGGGCACCCGCCAGCGGTCGAGCACCGCCCGGGGCTCGCCGGCCAGGATCGCATCGATGAGCAGCGGCTCGAACGGGATGTCGAGCAGCTCGGCCTCCTGGCGGGAGAGGAAGCCGTCGGCGAGGGCGGGCGTGGGGGTGGTGCCCTCGAGCGTGACGAACAGGTCGCGGGCATCGGCCGCCAGGGCATGGCGGAGCTGCTGCTCGCCGACGGTCACGGTGGCCGCGGCCGCCCGATACCGCCGCCGCGAAATCCCCTCCCCGGCCACGGGCAGGTCGCTGAACTCGAACCGGGCCTCGAGATCGATCGGCTCCCGAACGGCCGCCGCCTTCTCCCCGGCCGGCGCGAAGATCTCGCCGCGAACGGCCAGGCTGATTTCGACGAGGGTTGGCCGGGAGGCCTCTGGGTCGCTGTCAGAGCCGCTTGCCCCTGGGCCAGCCCCGAGACCAGCCCCGACCGCAGACAGGGCTGTCAGGAGCACGGCAAACAGGAGCATGGCAAAGCGGATGAAACGCATGGGCGGGCAGTGGCAGCGGGGGTTGGTTTCGGGGGCGACCTGGAAAGCACCGATCTCCCTGTCTTTTTCGGCGGCTGGGCGACCATGGAGTAACTAGAAGCTGAGCTGATGCACTAAGTGTCCCGTATCACGGAGGCCCGTTTTCTTCGTGTTTTTGGGGTTTTGTGAGGAATGCGTTGAGAAAGCAGGCCTCCCGCCTGCAAACCGCTGCTACGCCCGTCCCGGCTGCTTTTTTCCCGCATTTTCACGGCAAAAAGGTGGGTCGCTCTATGCCGCCAGCACAAAAAATTCTCAAGTCAGCCAAAGTGTCGCGAACCTTTCGCTGGACATGCCCGTATAACTAAGGCGTCCACGACACCGGAACGACGGGGGCCAGGATGGCCCCGGACGCGTGGCATCGGTTGACAGGTAACCAAAGGCTCCGAGGGATCGGACAGGTCGGCCGCGTCAGGGGCGGTCGTCTCTTTCTCCCCTCGGCAAACTGCCGGCACGGACCCGCTGGCCAGGAGGTATGGCATGCGTTCCAACTCTCACGACTTTTTGCGGATCTACATGGATGGTGGCGACGCTTCGGCGGTCGTCTCGACGGCCGAATCCCGGGCGCGGGCGTCCGGCGAAGATCGCGCCGCCGATCAGGCGGCGTTGGCCGAGGTGCCCGCCGGCGAGGAGGTGCTCTCGATCGAGGAGCTCGCCCGCCGGTTCAACGTCTCGACCAAGACCATCTCGCGGTGGCGGGATCACGGCCTGGTCGCCCAGCG